>JANLQV010000246.1:0-4369 GCA_031368025.1 Sphingomonadales bacterium
CTGAACATCGAGCCGGAGACGTCGACAAGGAAGACGAGGTTCGCCGCCGGACGTTCCGCACGGGGAATGTCATAGCCCTTGATGCCGATGCGGAGCAGGCGGCTGTCCGGGTTCCAAGGCGTGGTCGCCATGTCGGTGGTCACGCTGAACGGACGGCTGCGGTCGGCGGGCGCAGGATAATCGTAGCGGAAATAATTGAGCATCTCTTCGGTCCGGACAGCCGCTTCGGGCGGGGTCTGACCTTGCGTCAGGAAGCGGCGGACATTGGCATAGGAGCCCGTATCGACGTCGATCGAGAAGGTGGAGACAGGCCGCTGCGCAACCGCAAAGATGCTGGCGACATCCTTGCTGGCGTAGCGCTCACGATCTTCAGGCTGCGGCAGCGGATAGGGATAGGGTTGAGGAGCGACCGTCCGTCCCGCCTTCTGGTCGGCCGTCACGGTCGAGATCGCGACCGGCGAATTCTGCAGCGACTGGATCCGCGGAGCGGGCGGCGCAATCATGTTGGGGCTGGCGACCATGGGCCGGTTGTGGGCCATGCCGTAAACACCGCTTCGCGTCTGGACGCTCTGCTCGCCCTCATGACAGCGCACGGGCCCGTCAGGCTGGGCAATTGCCGGTCTGGTTGGGCTTCGGGAGGCCAGCGGCGTGACTGGCCCGGTGATCATGGCCACCAATGAGAGGAGCAGGACCGGACGAGAGCTACGCAGACTGGCAAACATGAGAACCCTCCCTCATAACGCCTGCATGTGATGTTATATCTTACATGAATACCGGATGAATGCCAAACCACCCGTCATTCCGGCGAAGGCCGGGACCCAAAGACATCGGCCCAGCCGGATGACTACCGAACTCTGTCGCCCTATTCTGGCAAGCTCGTGCTCTGGGTCCCGGCCTTCGCCGGAATGACAAAAAGGTGCGTTGACGGTTTACCGCCCCGCCATCGCCTTGGCTTGTGCCAGATAGGTGCGCCCGATCCGCACCTGCGCATCGCCAACCAGTTCGGCATGCCAAGCCCCCGCCTTGTCATGGCCAAGCCTGACGATCCGGTCCTTGCGCACGATCACAGAGCGATGAAGCCGGATAAAGCGTGATGGATCGAGCCGCGCCTCAAGCGCACCGATTGTCTGGTGAAGCAGGTAGCTGCGCGAGCCGACATGAAGCCGCATATAATCGCGTTCGGCGTCGATCCGCTCGATATCGATCGCGGCAATCCTGACGAGTTCGGAGCGGTGCGGCACCCAGAATTCCTCGACATGGGGCGATGGCGGGCTGGACGCCTCGGGCACACGTCGCCGCTCGGCTACGCGCGAGATGGCGCGCGCCAGCCGGTCAGCAGAGACAGGCTTGAGCAGATAATCGACCGCCGCAAGATCAAATGCTTCGATCGCAAAACCGTCAAACGCCGTCACGAAGATGATCGCAGGCGCTGGACCCTTTTCGCGGCGCCCAAGCGTCTTGGCAACGGCCATGCCATCCAGTTCAGGCATCGCAATATCCAGCAGCACGAGATCGGTCGACAGGCTTTCGATCATGCGCAGCGCCGCCACTCCGTCAGCCGCTGTGCCGACCAGCGTCAATCCGGGTTGTTCGGCGCAGAGAATCTGCATCCGCTCGATCGCGAGCGGCTCATCATCGACGATCAGCGTCCGCAGGGGAGCGTCATCGGCCATGGCGCACCAGCGGCAATGTCAGGCAGACGCGAAAGCCGCCGCCGGGGGCCGGGCCGTGGACGATGCTGGCCAGATCGCCAAAGCGCGCCGCCAAACGGTCACGGACATTGGCCAGGCCAATCCCATGCGGTCTATCCTCATCGTCATCCGCCCCGGGGCCGGGCCCATTATCGGTCACGGTCAGGATCAGACGCCCGCTCGCCTCGGCTGCAATGATTTCGATCAGCACGGGCCGATTGGTTTGGGAAACGCCATGCTTGATGGTGTTTTCGACGAGCGGCTGGAGGATCAGCCCCGGCACAGCCGCACTCGCGAGATCCGCTGGCAGGTCGATCTTCACCTGCAGCCGTTCGGGGAAGCGCACGGCCTCGATATCGAGATAGAGCTTCTGGAGTTCGATCTCTTCCGCCAGTTCGACATCCTCGCTCGGTTCGCCCGACAGACTGGTGCGGTAGAATGTCGACAGGTTGATGATCATCGTTTCCGCCTCATCGCGGCGACCGCGCATCACCAGAGCGGACAATGAATTGAGCGTGTTGAACAAAAAATGCGGATTGACCTGATAACGGAGCGCGCGAAGTTCCGCCGATTGCGCCGCCCGGGCAAAGCGCGCTGCCTTGCGTTCTGCCTCTCCCACATCCTGCGCAAAGCCGAGCGCAAGGTAGAGCGAAGACCAGGCGATGAGAAAGAAATAGCGCGCGAGTGACAGATCGGCGATCTCCATCCAGATCGACATTTCCGGTTTGTCCGGAAAATTATGTTCCACATCCATCAGGCTGGATGGATCGTAAATATTGAAAACATAATAGTTGGTTCCGGCAATCGCGATCGTGCAGGGCATCGCAATCAGCGCCGCCGCAATAATCCGGACCCAAAACGGCTTTCGATCAAACTGGCGCAGGCAAAACCACATCAGCACCGTAATGAGAATTCCAACAGCGGTCACAAATCCCCGCCTGACAGCCATCTCACCTTGAGACGGAAAATCCAGAAGGTGGGCGCGCAGCGATACGATCACGACGTAGAACAGCCAGAAGCCGACGATCGAAAACAGAACGGCACGGCTGTTAAGCCGCCTGCCGTCGTTGATGTCTGCGCTATCATTCACGCGGGCCAACATAGCGCCATGCCTGGATTGTGCACCCCCTCGCGCGTCTCCTTTGTCGAAACGGAGCGCAGACTGGTCGATTGAAAGCGGTGATTAACCGGTTCCTAACCATCTTCGGCGATCATGCGGACAACAGGGAACGGAGTTTTCGCATGGCGACCAGCATGAAACCTGCCGATGGCAGCCTGACGCTTGCCGAGATCAAGGAGTTTGCGGGATTCGATGCCGCTGCACAGCGGTATGTCCGGCGCTCGCTCGACGTGGCCTATTGCCGCAGCGATGCGCTCGCGCTGTGGTCACGCGATGTGGTCGAGGCGGCCAGCATCCGCGCGCAGGGCCGGATTTACGAAGCACTGCCCCAGCTCCGCCAGTCCGTTCCGGACGATAGCGGGCTCAACCAGATTGAAGGATTCCTTGGCCTGCTGATTCGCATCACCGCGTTCGATCTGGGGCAGGACAGGATTTCGGGCTTTGGCGCCTATCGCTTTCTCTATGAACGACTGATCGGGGCTGCTGCACGCCCTTGGCTTCCGGCGGCGTTTTGCGCAGCCGCGTCGCTGCCGCACCTGCATCCGCACCGGCGGCGTGCCTTGCTGCAGTCAATCAGCGAAGCGGCGGCAACCGCGCCCGGCTGGTCAACCCGCGAGCCGGTATTCTTTCCCGAATGGGTGGAGAAGGTCGAAGCCTGACTTTGGGCCTAATCGCAGGCAAGATGCAGCTTCTGGGCCATCCAGGCGGCAATCAGGCTGCCGACAGCGACCGTCAGGAGCGTATCCGCCAGCGTGACATGGAGGGCCGTCAGCCCCATCAGCATCAGCGATGAAACCACCATTGCGCCTGAATTGACGATATTGTTGGCAGCAACAGTCCGCGCAGTTTCGGCCTGCGGTACGGTTGTCGTCAGGAAGGCGTAGAGCGGAACGACGAACATGCCGCCGGCAATCGCAATGCCCAAAAGCGAGATCAGGACGAGATCGGCCTGCTTCCATGAAATGAATTCGGCTATCCCCATCAGGTGCGCGGGCTTGTCGGGCCAGGTGCGGACCGCCCACCAGAGGATCGCCACGAAACCGCCCATCGCGATTGCGGAAACCGGCGAATAGCGCGCTGAAACAGTGCCTTTGAGCATGCGGTTGACTGCGACCGAGCCAATCGCGATGCCAACCGAGAAAATCGCCATGAACATCGTGGCCACGGTCTGGTCAGCACCCAGCGCATTCTTGACCAGCGGAGGGAATTGCGCCCCCAGCACGGCCCCGATCGCCCAGAAAAAGCTGATTGCGACAATCGCCAGATAAAGCCGCGGGATATGCATTGTCGCACTGACCAGCCGGTGCGAGGCGCGGATGATGTGCCAATCAAACTTGAACGGCGGTGCATCCGCCTGTGGCGGCGCCGGTGGCACCTGCTGCCCCGTAAGTCGTCCCGCAATCGCAGTCAGCAGCACACCGGCCGCCGCCCATTGATAGGGAATGATCCCGCCGACGATCGTTCCGAGCAGGATCGCGATATAGGTCCCTGCCTCAACCAGCCCGGTTCCGCCCAGCACATCGTCCTTGCCGAGATGTTGGGGCAGGATCGCGTATTT
>JANLQV010000252.1:0-9701 GCA_031368025.1 Sphingomonadales bacterium
TGACGGTGCTGCCGTCGCTGATCCTGATGATGACGAGCTTTACCCGCATCATCATCGTTCTTTCGATCCTGCGGCAGGCGCTCGGTCTCCAGCAGACACCGCCGAACCAGGTTCTCGTAGGTCTTAGCCTGTTCCTGTCCATGTTCGTGATGCAGCCGGTGCTAACCCAGATCAACAAGACCGCAGTTGAGCCCTATGGGCGCAATGAAGTCTCGATGGAGGAAGGAATCACCCGCTCTGGCACGGCGCTTCACGGGTTCATGATGAAGCAGACTCGCAAGACCGATCTCAGCATGTTTGCCAATATCGCCAAGGCGCCCAAGTTCGAAAAATCGGCCGATGTGCCATTCTCGATCTTGCTCCCGGCCTTCGTGACCAGCGAACTCAAAACGGCATTTCAGATCGGATTCCTGATCTTTCTGCCCTTTCTGATCATCGACCTCATCGTCGCCTCGGCTCTTATGTCGCTCGGCATGATGATGCTTTCGCCCTCAATCATATCAATGCCGTTCAAGCTGTTGCTGTTCGTGCTCGTCGATGGCTGGGCGCTTACGATGGGGTCGCTGGCCTCGTCATTCAACGGATAGCGAGATGGAAGCGGATTATTTCATCGGCGTCGCGCAACAGGCGCTTTGGATCCTCGCACTGGGTGCTGCACCAATCCTGATTCCGGCGCTGGTTGCCGGCGTCATCCTGGGAATGGTGCAGGCCGCAACCTCGATCAACGAGCAAACCTTGAGCTTTGTCCCCAAACTTATCGTTGTTGCGATTTGCCTTGCCGTTTTCGGTGGCAGTATCATGATCCTGATCGCTGACTTCACCCGTGAAATTTTTGCTCGCATCCCGGATATTGTAAGGTGATTCCCGTCGGTTTCTCAGGAATCGAACAGCAATTGCTGATCTGGATGCTGGCCATGATCCGTCCGGGTGCCGCGTTCCTTGCGGCGCCGATTTTTGGCGCGCCACAAGTGCCGGTGCAAGTCAGGCTGGTTCTCGCGCTCGCAATTGGCGTCCCGGCAGCGGCCGTCTCGGGCATGGCGCTTCCTGCCGATGGGATGGTCTCGTTCGGTGGCCTGCTGTTTATCATTCCTGAAATCATCGCAGGACTTGCGATGGGTTTTGCGGTGCAGATCGGCTTTTCCGCCGCCATGCTGGGTGGGGAAGCCATCAGCAACACAATGGGTTTGGGGTTCGCCGCGATGGCCAATCCACTGGGCGGCCCGGCAAGCCCTGCCGTCGGGCAGTTTCTTTCGATGATGGGATTGTTCCTGTTCCTGGGTTTTGGCGGACACCTCACGCTCATCGGGATCATTGTGGAGAGTTATCGGGCGCTTCCACCCGGCCATGCATGGCTTTCGGCGACAGCGATCAGCGGGCTTGTGCAGTTCGGCGGTCTGGTCTTTGCCGCCGGGCTTTCAATCGCACTCCCCGTCGGATTTGCGATGGTATTGGTCCAGCTTGTGATGGCGATGGTCGCGCGTTCGACGCCCACGCTTAACCTGTTCGCTGTCGGGCTTCCGGCCACGCTGCTTGCCGGCCTTATCCTCCTTGCCATGGCCGCCCCGGTGATGGCCGATTCAATCGTCAGTGCCCTGAAGGCCGGACTGGACGCCGCCGCAACACTTTCGCACGGTCCGGGTCATGGCTGACACAGCCGATCGGGACCAGAAGACCGAAGCACCAACCCAAAAAAGACGGGCCGACTCTGCAGCCAAGGGAGACGTCCTTCAGTCTCGCGAATTGGGAACTGCGATTATCATGCTCGCCGGGTCTGGCTGGCTGATGCTCATCGGACCCTGGTTCATTGAGGCATGCCGATCGACATTGAGAAAAGGGCTGTCGTTCGACAATAGCGATGTCGTCATGTTCGATCCCGCCATGGCGGCAACGCGGTTGGTGGCCGGGTCGGTCGCGCCGCTTGCCCTGTTATTTGGCATCACCATACTAGCCTCGATCGCGGGACCAGCAATGCTCGGCTCGCTTGGATTCCGATCCGGCGCCATTGCTTTCAAGGGAGATCGCCTGAATCCAATCACCGGGTTTAGCCGGATTTTCAGTATGAATGGCATTGTCGAGCTCGGCAAGGCGATGGCCAAGGCGTTGGTGCTTGGCACGCTGGGATATTGGCTGGTGTCCCGCGACATGCGCCATATCATGGGGCTGGGAGCGCAGGACATGGTGCCTGCTGCATCGGCTTTGGGTCAGATGATGATCCGCGCCATTTTCTGGCTGGCGCTTGGGCTGGGGTTGATTGCCGGCATAGACGTGCCTTTCCAGATCATCCGCCGAAACGGGCGGTTGCGGATGACCCGCCAGGAGGTCAAGGAAGAAATGCGCCAAACCGAAGGCGCGCCCGAACTCAAACAAGCTATCCGGCAACGCCAACAGTCGCTCCTGACGGGATCGGCGCGCAAGGCCGTAACTGAAGCCCATGTTATCCTGACCAACCCAACCCATTTCGCCGTTGCATTGCGTTACGATCCGCTCAAGGATTTTGCCCCGATGGTCGTGGCACGGGGACGAGGCGAAACGGCGATGGCAATCCGCTCGCTTGCAGCAGAAAATTCGGTGCCCACGCTCGAATATCCGCAATTGGCCCGTGCCATCTATTTCACTGCGCGATCCGGTCAGACAATTGCCGAAGACCTGTATATCGCCGTGGCAACGATTCTGGCTTTTGTATTCAATATTGAACGCGCTCTGGCCGAAGGCGTCACTCCCCCGATCGTCGAGGTGCCACAAGACAAACGCTTCGACGAGCACGGAAAGCGTCATGCGGGCTAAAGTCAGCCCACTGGCTGCCGTTCCTCAGTGCAGAGGGAGCAGGCACTCATGATCGGATCAATTGCCACAACATTGGGCGTCGGCTCAGGTATCGACACGGTAAAGCTGGTCGCTGATCTGGCTGCCGCTTCACGCGATCCAAAAGCCGCACAGTTCGACACGAAGGCAAGCGCCAACAAATCGAGGATCAGTGCAGTTTCACAAGCGCGCGCCGATCTCGAAAGCTTTTCGACGACCTTTGCTGATCTTGTAAAAGGCGGCACCCTGCAATCGCAACCCAGCGTAGCCGACCCAACTATCATGTCGGCAGTGGCAGCGCCTGGAACCCGGATTGGCAACCTTTCTGCAGAATTCAGCGTACAGAAACTCGCCAAGGCGCAGTCTGTATATTCAGCCTACCTGACCGGCGCGACTGCAACAGTTGGCCAGGGAGGGCTCACGCTTGCCGTTGGCGCCCAGAATTTCACGATCACAATCGATCCCACCAATGACAGCCTGACCGGTCTTGCTGCCGCCATCAACGCGAGCGCCAGCGGCGTCACCGCCAATGTCCTGAGCGATGCCAACGGCGCACGTATCGTCCTGAAAGGACAATCCGGAGCGGCGGGCGGCTTTACTCTGAGTCCGGTGGTTGGTGGTGACCCTGCCCTTGACCGTTTCGCCTATCCCGGCACCGGAGCCGGACTCACTTTGGCGCAGACCGCGCAAGATGCTGAATTTACAGTTGATGGCATAGCGTACACGCGACCAGCAAACAGCATTACGGACGTGCTTGCGGGCATCACGCTTACGCTCAAGAAGGCCGCACCCGGCGTGCCGATTGCGGTTACAAATGCACGACCGACCGAATTAATCCGACAGACACTGACCGATTTTATCTCGGTCTATAACACGCTCAAGAAGGATGTGGTCGCAGCGCGCAACTCGACCGGTGGAGACCCGGCTCTGCGCGCGCTGGAGGTACAGATTACCGCCTTGATTTCCAACACCGTGACAAGCGACCCCGAGGTCAACAGTTTAACCGACATTGGCGTCTTCACAAACAGGGATGGGTCTATCAGCCTCGATTCAACAAAGCTTAATGCTGCGCTTGCCGCGAAGCCGGATGCCGTGGAGGCGTTGTTCAGCCCGACACGCGATGCGACGCACGATGCGACGACCGATCCAGGACTTTCAGGAACGCTGCTAACGCTCAAGGACTCTGCGATTGCCACGGGTGGCGCACTCGTTTCAGTGAAGACCAGACTCGACAAGGAGACCGAGCAAATAGCCGTCGCCCGCAAAAGAATGGAATCGAAAGAAGAAGCGTACAAGACCAGACTGCAGCGCCAGTTTGTCGGCATGGATGCGCGTGTTGCCGCGCTCAAGGCAACACAGAGCTATCTTGATCAACAGATCAAGAGCTGGAACCGCGGTTAAAGCTGGAAGATTCGATCCGTGCTTCACAATCCAAACCCGCTCCGCGCCCGCAATCGCTATCAGGTGCTCGATCTCAGCAGCCGCATGGAAGGCGCGAGCCCGCACCGTCTCGTGGCGATCCTTTATGAAGAACTCCAGAACGCGCTTGATGGGGCGATCCGCGCACGTGAAAACGGGCAGGATATTGCGGCCAACACTCAAATGGCCCGCGCCCGGTCAATCCTGGCTGCACTCGAGGCCGGGCTGGATTTCGATCGAGGAGGCTCTCTCGCCACCACATTGTGCGGCGTCTATCGCGCCATGCAGCGCCAGCTTGCCGCTGCGACACAAGACGTCGATAAAGTCAGCGAAGTGAGGGACGGCGTCGCCGAAATGGCGAAATCATGGCGCGCACTCGTCGCCTGATGACATAATCCGACAGAAAATGCGGGTTACCGTCGAACCCGCAGCCGATATTACCGACCTGCATCAGCCAACATTTTTCTGATCTCGGCTTCGGGCAGCGCCCGGCTGAACAGGAAGCCCTGCCCAAATTCGCAGCCCATTGCGGCGAGTTTGCCGAACTGGAATTCGGTCTCGATGCCTTCAGCCACAACCTTCAGGTTCATTGCATTGCCAAGCTGAAGGATCGCGTTGACAATGCTCCAGCTCGCACTCTCCTCGGTCTGGTTCATCACGAACGACTTGTCGATCTTGATACCGTCGAACGGCAGCGATTGGAGGTGACTGAGCGAAGAATAGCCGGTTCCGAAATCATCCAGGTTGATGCGGATGCGCCAGCTTCGCAATTGTTCCAGGATGCGTGCGGTTTGGGCAAGATTGATGACAGCGGCGCTCTCGGTCACTTCCAGGATCAACATGGCGGGATCAACGCCGGTATCGGTAATGATCTCGCACACCTGATCCAGAAAATTGGCCTGCAGAAACTGACGGGCAGAGACATTAACGTTCATGAACAAGGGCGGCTGGCCAGTTTCGGTTTGGTTGAGACTTGTCAGCGTTTTGCAGGCCCGGCGCAACGCCCATCCCCCAATCATCGAAATGAGGCCGCGTTCTTCGGCGATCTTGATGAACTTCTGGGGGGGTGCAACTTCGTCTGACCCTCGGCGCCAACGCAAAAGCGCCTCCAATCCGGCAATCTCTCGCGACGGCAGACGCATGATTGGCTGATAATATAACTCGAATTCATCATTTTCGATCGCACGGCGAAGATCGGCCTCGATCCGCAACGCTTCGACGGCATCGGCCCGCATCTGATGGTCAAAGACAATCGTGCGGGCCAGGCCTGCCGTCTTGGCGTGCGCCATTGCAACATCAGCATCGCGCACGAGTTCATCGGCAAATCCATAATGCCCGTCATCATGAGCGATGCCGATACTCGCGGTGATCTGGGTTTCGAGGTCGCCGCTTCGGTGTGGCGCTCGCAGGCAATCATGGGCGGCTTGGGCAATATCCAGTGCCAGGGTGGCGCAATGGGGCCCGTCAACCAGGATGGTGAACTCGTCTCCGCCCACTCGGGATAACAAGACTTCGTTGGACCGGTTCAGCAATACGCGCCCCACCGCACCAAGTTCTTCGACAAGCAGTGAAAGCCTTGATGCGACATCTTGCAGGATTGCGTCGCCCACGCGATGCCCATGCGTGTCGTTGACAAAACCAAAGCCGTTAAGGTCGATAAAGATCAGGCTTGGCGCGGCTTCGGATTTAATTTTGCGATGATCGAACAATTCGCGCAACCGTTCATCGAATATGGAGCGGCTTGAAAGTCCGGTCAGCGGATCGCGGAGCGCCTGGTTTCTCAATCTGATTTCGTTGCGTTCGCGCTTGAAAACCCGACCGACCTGCATGCCGGCTTGACGCAAGACCTCAAGCAATTCGACCGCTGGTTCCTGTTCATGATCCGCAAAAAGCTCGAACGCCCCGACCAGTTCAGCGCCGGCAAGGATTGGGACGACGGTGATTGATTTGAGGCCGGCGGTCGCGGCAAGGGATGCGCGCGAAAAATCCGGATTAGTATCGATTCTGGACAACCAGTGCGGGAGCGGATCTATCAATACCCTGCCGGGCAGTCCGAGCCCGGCCCAGGAGACCAGTTGTTCCGATGCCGCCAGAAAGTTGCGACTGGTGATTTCATTCGCCGCGTAGCCAACGCAACATGCCTCAAGTCGCATTTCGCCTTGCCCACCAACGCTCAGCAAGACATTGCCCACCGAATAGCCCAGCGTTTCACAAAGCTGGGTCAATGCATAGCGCAGGATTTCATGAGGATCGTTGCCCTGCCCAGAGGCATCGGCAATCCGGTTGAGCAACTCGAGCCGGGATTTGACCAGACTCAGGTCGCGATAACCGACATCGGCCAGCGTTTCAGCCATGCGCCGCGCCGCCTTTTCGCGGCGCAATTGCTGCTCGAGATGAACGACGCGGTTGGCAGCGTCCAAAGCCGGCTCGAAAACCACGGAATGCAGTTCGTGTTTCACGCAGCGCCTATCTGGACTGGCTCAGGAGCATTTTGCCCACGCTGCTGCTCTCGAACGGAATCGGAAATTCCTTGCGTCCACGCATCGTCGCAGGATTGGGCATCGCCGTCATGTCTGATTCAACGGCACTGGGCGCAAATTTTTTAGGGTCGCCCCCCCGAATCCGGCATTTCTTTTCCTAAAGCTGGCGCCCCTGAAACCGTTCAAGAGATTATGCACGGCGACCAATATCTGAGGGGCATTGCGGAGCGTTTGGCACTTGCGTGCCTTGTGCTTCCCATGCTTGGGGCTGGCAAAAATCCGCCTCTCCGTGAGGGTGTCGGCGTGCCAAGAGCAACGGCCCAGACTGTGGCGCGAATCCGGCATCCGGTCATTTTGCGCGCGGGAGCCATATTGCGCGATAGTCAAATCCAGATATCGCAGGCGAGAGAGCGCCAATGCGTATCGGGCGATTTGCCTGACAGTGGCAAATGTCGGCTCATCGTATCCGACATCGAATAGTTCGGACGGTTTCAAATACTTATTTGATCTGGGCGCGGAACCGGATGGTGAAGCTCGAGTTCGCGGCCATAATCCCCTGCGGGCGCAATCTAACGGCATTCACCGCAGTATCATAGCCCGAGATCGGGCTGTACCCATAGCTGCTCCCGCCATTGTTCGAAAATGAAAGATTGCCCGTTCCGAGCGTGAGCCCGCTGGACCCGGCAACGAACTCGAAGTTGGTGGTAAGCGGACCCGCCCCATCGATATCACCGTTGAAGAACGACACTTTCCCGGGAAGGACATCGTCGAGAGTGATGGTATTGGTATCGACCGCGCTTCCGCCGGTGTTGGATACGGTCAATGAATATAAAATATCCGATCCTGGGGAATTGAAGCGCGCTGGATCGCCTGCGGTGGTCACAAATGGGGCCGCTGTCTTTGCAAATGCGAGATTTGGCATCGGGCAGAAGCTGACGTCATGAATACTGATCGCTTGCTTGCCGGGCGTCCCCGACACATAGGCCGCAGGGCCGTTGGCGTATCGCACCTGAACCGAAGTGACCGGTTGGGCGAAGCTTGCAGTGACATTGCCGAAATTTTGATTGCTGTTCGAACTGCCATTCCCGACGATTTCGCTGTTGGCAGCATTCGGCGCACTCGCCGAATAGGGCCCGATAACCGCGACGCCCGGCAGCGTCTGACCGGGATTGCTGACGTTGTTGCGGCCGTATGGAGAGGAGATGGTTGGTATAAAAGAACCGCCCGGACCCGTTCCGGTGATTTTGAGCCAGTCCCGGATATTGGGTGATGCATAGTCGATGTCGAGGATGGAAAACTGGATATCCCTGACGGCGACACCAAATGCAAAATTGACTGCCAGCACGTCGATATTGCTGCTGATGTTGGACTGAAACGTGTCAAATTTGGTGCCGACGCTCAACGTCTTTTCGGTCGAGGATGATAGTCCGCCAACATTTGCAATACCGATATATGGCGTCGAAACAGTTCCCGTTGTTACCCCGAAATTGAACGTCACAATGTTCGCTGTGTCGCCCGAGAAGCTCAGTGTTACGGTGGTCGACGCTCCGGCCGCATTCGTAACGATATAATTGATCGGTACACTTTTGCTGATTGCGCCGGTTGTCTTGGTGTCCCAGTCCAGCTTGAAGGTGTTTTGCGCATCGCAAGCCGCGAGCGCCTGTCCCGACACAGAGCAGCTGGCAAGCGCAAAAAGCATGCGGATTGCGATGCTTCTAGCCTTTGCAGGTGCAAGCCTCAACATATCCGGTCGACACCATATTTGCGCATCTTCTCAATCAGCGTGGTGCGCTTGAGCGTGAGCAGGCGAGCCGCTTCCGAGATCACACCATCGGCCAGGTCGAGGGCCATCTGGATCCGTTCAAGCTCCATCGTTTCGAGGATCATCTTAAGATCGACCGGCATCGCGCTGGATGCGTTTGTCGATGGGTCAGGAGCACAGGCAGGCTCTACTACGCGCAACACAGCGGGCCCGGTGCGCGCCAGTCGCAGCGGCGCACGACCCAAAAGCAATTCAACTTCGCGCGCACCGATCATTTCACCCGGGTAAAGGACACAGGTGCGTTCAACGACGTTGCGCAGCTCGCGGACATTGCCCGGCCAGCCATGCTCCATCAAACGTGCCAGTGCAGATGGATCGAAGCGTGCCCTGCCCGCCTGCGAAGCGTTGCGCTGGAAATGATTGATCAGCAGCGGAATATCTTCTGCCCGACTCGCAAGATCAGGAACCTGGATCGGAAGCACGCTGAGACGGAAGTAAAGGTCTTCACGAAAGCGACCTTCGTCAATCGCTGAGCAAAGATCCTGATGCGTGGCCGAAATAACCCGGACGCTGACCGGAATCGTTCCGGTGCCACCGACCCGCGTGATCAGTCCCTCTTCCAGGACGCGAAGCAGTTTCACCTGCATGTCGAAACGCATGTCGCCGATTTCATCGAGGAACAGCGTGCCGCCATCGGCTTCTTCGAAACGACCGATCCGGCGAGCGACCGCCCCGGTGACCGAGCCCTTTTCATGTCCGAACAATTCGGACTCAATAAGATCGGTCGGGATGGCGCCGCAATTGATCGCAACGAAAGGCCTGTCCGCATGATGGCCCATTGCATGTATGGCCCGGGCGACCATTTCCTTGCCAGATCCCGAAGGACCGTTGAGCAATACTGGAACTGAAGCATTCGCAACCCGCGAAATCATGTCTCGAAGCAAGTTGATAGTGTCCGACTGACCAATGATCGTCTGGCTGACGTCGCTCAACACCTGTCTTGATTTCACGGCTATCGCCATCTCAGCCCCCAATTAAACTATCAACCCGAATTTCGAGTTGGCCTGATCAATTGAGATGAATGTGGTTAATATAGGGTAAATCAGACTACTTACATCAATGTAGATCGTCGATATATATACTCTATATCCGATTTATATTACTCAATATTCGATCTATATTGCGAATAAGTTCGAACTTATGCCCTATTTACTGCGATATTCGAATTATCTTCCGCC
>JANLQV010000286.1:0-7449 GCA_031368025.1 Sphingomonadales bacterium
TCAACAGCGTGATCGACGCCAGCACATTTCTGGGCCCGCAAGTGTTCGAAACGGCGGCGCTGCTGAAAAGCATGAGCACGATTGACGAGATGGCGGCGCTGATGAATGAATGGGCGCGAAGCTTTACCGAAGGGGCCCAGAGTGTGCCCTACTGGTTCATCCGCGCCGTCGATCAATGGCTCGAAGCGCGTCTTTCGCCCGGGCTTGAGGATCTGGAAGCCGCAACGAACCTTTCGCGCCGTCAGATCGAACGGCTCGCCCGGCAGGTCTATGGGTCTCCTCCCAAATTGCTTGTTCGCAAATACCGGGCACTGCGCACAGCCAACCTGATCGCGCATGGCAATGGCGACTGGCAGGACTTTATCGAGGACGGCTATTATGACCAGTCTCACTGCATCCGCGAAATGAAGGAATTTATCGGCATCACGCCCAGCGCGATTCGCGATCACGTCTCACCGTTGACCAACCAGACCTTTGATCGCGCACAACTTTTCGGGCGAATTGCCAACCTTTCGGCGCAAACGTGAAACCGGCTGAGGGGTTCGGTTGATGGAACTCAGCTTTGCGATGCCGGCGCCGGAACTTTCGCGCTATATCTCTGTCTATTATTATGTCTTCTTCGATTATCCGCAGATTGAAGATTTCGAACGCGCCGATGTCGGTTATTTGCGGCTGATGTTTGGCGGGCACGGTTTCTATAATTACCCCGGTGGTCATCGCGATCCCGATTGCCCAGTGATGCTGCTCGGCCCGGCGGCCACCACGGCGAGCTACAGCATCACTGGCCCGCTCGACACATTCGGTTGCGTGCTGCTGCCCGAATTCTGGGGCGGGATTGTTGATGCCGGTGCAAACGATTATGCCAATCGCGCGCGCGATGGCGTCCCGATTCTGGGCGAAGATGCCCTTGCCCTGTTTGACCGGATGAAGGGCATGCGCGACGTTGCAGAGATGGGGCGGATGATGGATGCGTTCCTCATTCCGCGGATCAAGGCTCTGCCCGAAGATCATCGCGCCTTGATCGCCAAGATCGGCGATTGGCTCTCCTGCTTCCCGATTCCCAAACCCGAGGCGCTCTATGCGGCATGCGACCTCTCCCCGCGTCAGGTGATGCGCTTGGCCAATCGCTATTTCGGAGCCCCGCCCAAGATGCTGGCGCGGAAGTTCCGCGCCTTGCGGACGGCATCGCGGATCATAGGCACCAAAGGGCCGGTCCCAGATGCGCTGGCGGAGGAATATTCGGATCGCGCGCACATGACGCGTGAGATCAAACATTTTACCGGATTGACCCCGCGCAACCTCCAGATCAATTCGAACCCGGTGATGCAAGTGACGCTCCACCCCGATAATTTCCGCGCAGAGGCACCGTGGACTTGAAATTCGGAGTAAATTAGTCCACTTAAGCAACATGCGCCTTTCGAGTCTTGCCGATTATGCCGTCGTGATGATGTCCGCCGCTGCCCGCCATTGCGGGCAATCCAGAATCAATGCCGCGCAACTGGCCGAGGAAACTGGCATACCGGTGCCGACCGTCCAGAAGCTGGTGAGCAAGCTGAGCGCCGCTGGTCTGCTGCGTTCGGTGCGCGGTGCGGGCGGCGGTTTCAAACTTGCCCGGCCCGCTGCCGCGGTGACCTTGGCCGACATTATCGAAGCGGTCGAAGGCCCGATTGCGCTGACGTCGTGTGTCGATACCGGCAAACATGATTGCGGCCTTGAAGGCTCTTGCCGCGTTCAGGCGCATTGGCCGGTGGTCAATCAGGCGGTGCGCGGCGCGCTCGCTGGCGTCAGTCTGAACTCGCTGGCGGAGATGCAATAATGGCGACCAGGAATGCAGAAGCGATTGCGGTCGCGAAGGGGCTCGAAACCTATGAATGGGGTTTCTCGAGCGACATCGAGCAGGAATTCGCACCCAAGGGATTGAGCGAGGATACGGTTCGTTTCATTTCGGCCAAGAAGAATGAGCCCGAATGGATGCTCGAACAGCGGCTCAAGGCCTATCGCCACTGGCTGACAATGACGCCGCCCGATTGGGCCAAGCTCGATATCGACCCGATCGATTATCAGGACGCCTATTATTACGCCGCGCCCAAGGAAAAGCCCAAGCTGGGCAGCCTTGACGAAGTCGATCCCGAAATCCTGCGCGTCTATGAAAAGCTCGGCATCCCGATCGAGGAGCAGAAGGTGCTCGCGGGCGTCGAAGGCGCGCGCCGGGTCGCGGTCGATGCCGTGTTCGATTCGGTCAGCGTCGCGACCACTTTCCGTGCCGAGCTTGAACGGGCGGGTGTGATCTTCCGCTCGATCTCCGAAGCCTTGCGCGAATATCCCGAACTGGTCCGCAAATGGCTGGGCAAGGTCGTGCCGATGCATGACAATTATTTCGCGGCGCTCAACTGCGCGGTCTTTTCGGACGGGACCTTCGTCTACATCCCCGAAGGCGTGCGCTGCCCGATGGAGCTTTCGACCTATTTCCGGATCAATGCCGAAAATACCGGCCAGTTCGAACGCACGCTGATCGTGGCGGACAAGGGCTCCTACGTTTCCTATCTCGAAGGCTGCACCGCGCCGATGCGCGACGAGAACCAGTTGCACGCCGCCGTCGTCGAACTGGTCGCGCTCGACGATGCAGAGATCAAATATTCGACCGTCCAGAACTGGTATCCCGGCGATGCCAACGGCAAGGGCGGGATCTATAATTTCGTGACCAAGCGGGCTTTGTGCCAGGGGCGGAATTCCAAGGTCAGCTGGACGCAGGTCGAAACCGGCAGTGCGATCACCTGGAAATATCCAAGCTGCGTCCTGTCGGGGGAAAACAGCGTCGGCGAATTCTATTCGGTCGCGGTCACCAACAATTACCAGCAGGCCGATACGGGCACCAAGATGATCCATCTCGGCAAGGGGTCGCGCTCGACGATCGTTTCCAAGGGCATCAGCGCGGGCAAGTCGAGCAACACCTATCGCGGCCTCGTCCGCGTCGGCCCGACGGCCGAAGGCGTGCGCAACTTCACCCAGTGCGATTCGCTGCTCCTCGGCAGCGAATGCGGGGCGCACACCGTGCCCTATATCGAGGTGCGGAACCCCTCGGCGCAGATCGAGCATGAAGCGACGACGAGCAAGATTTCCGACGACCAGTTGTTCTACGCAATGCAGCGCGGGCTGGGGCAGGAGGAAGCGGTCGCGCTGATTGTCAATGGCTTTGCCAAGGAAGTGTTGCAGCAATTGCCGATGGAATTTGCTGTGGAAGCGCAGAAGCTGCTGGGCATTTCGCTTGAGGGGAGTGTGGGGTGATCGATGATCGGGCAGACTGGACTCAGGAAGGCCATTTCACCGACGCCAACGGAGTGTCGGTGAGGTGCTATGATTGTGTCGAACTATTGAGATCAATGCCTGTGCGCTCGCAAGCGAGCGGGACACCTGTGTGGACGCTCCCCGTTGGAACCAAAGCGACCGTCCTATTCTTCACTTCGAGCATACCGACGGCACTCGATTTGGAGTGCGAGACAGCTGACGGATTCTGCTTTGTCAATTGTACAGCTGAAAATACCCGCCTCCTCCAGCGAGCCGAGGACAAGCATGCTCCAAATCAATAACCTCCACGCCATGGTCGGCGGAACCGAGATCCTCAAGGGCCTCACTCTCTCGCTGGGTGCGGGCGAAATCCATGCGATCATGGGGCCCAACGGTGCGGGCAAGTCGACGCTCTCCTATGTGCTTGGCGGGCGACCCGGTTATGAAGTGACCGATGGGTCGGTGACGTTTAACGGGGCCGATCTGCTCGCCATGGCGCCGCATGAGCGGGCGGCGGCTGGGCTGTTTCTCGGCTTCCAGTATCCGGTCGAAATCCCCGGCGTGTCGAACGTCCAGTTCCTGCGCGAGGCGTTGAACGCCCAGCGCAAGGCGCGCGGAGAAGCTCCGCTGTCCGGCGGGGAATTCCTCAAGGTCGCCCGCGCGCAGGCCGATGCGATGGGCATGGACATGGAGATGCTTATGCGTCCGGTGAATGTCGGCTTTTCGGGCGGCGAGAAGAAGCGCAACGAGATGGTGCAGATGGGGATCATCGATCCCGTGCTGGCGATCCTCGATGAGACTGACAGCGGCCTCGATATCGATGCGCTGCGTGTGGTGGGGGACGGCATCAACCGGATCATGCGCAAGCCCGACAAGGCGGTGCTACTGATCACGCATTACCAGAGGCTGCTCGACTATGTGAAACCCGATTTCGTCCATGTGCTGGCCGATGGAAAGATCGTCCGCAGCGGCGGGGCCGAACTCGCGCATGAGCTTGAGCGCGAGGGATATAGGGAGCTGGCGGCTTGAACCTCCTCCCTACCCGCAAGGACGAATCCTGGCGCTATGCCGATCTCGACGCGGTTGCCCGCGTCTGGCCGGTGGCGGCACCTGAGGTGGTTGTCGTTGCGGCGGGGCAGAGCGAAACGCGGAACCTCATCCAATCGGCCACCGACGGGGCGGTGGCGATCCACCAATATGTGATCACGGTCGAAGCGGGCGCGCGGCTCGATTTTCATGTGCTCAACATCGGCGGTGCTTATGGCCGGGTGTCGCTTGATGTGACGTTGCTTGACGGTGCGCATTTCGAGCTGGGCGGGGTCATCCTCGGGACCGGCGAGCAGGTGCTGGAGATCGTCACGACCGTCACCCACGCCGAACCCAACGCGACCAGCAACCAGACCGTGCGCTCGGTCCTTGGCGGGCGCGCGACGGGCTCCTATCTCGGCAAGGTCGCGGTCGCGCGCGATGCGCAGAAGACCGACGCCGCGCAATCGGTGAAGGCGATGCTGCTCGACCGGACGGCGACGGCGAACGCCAAGCCAGAACTCGAAATCTATGCCGACGATGTGAAATGCGCGCACGGCGCCACCGTCGGCGAACTCGACAAGGCGGCGATGTTCTACCTCGCCTCGCGCGGCCTGCCGCCGGCCGAGGCCAAGCAATTGCTATTGCAGGCGTTCGTTGCGGGCGTGTTCGAAGGGGCGGAGGCGCAGGAGGCCTTGACCAGCGCCGCACTCGTCAAATTGGGGCAGATGGTATGACTGTCGCGACCTTGTCCCGCCCTCTGACCTACCGCGCCGATTTTCCCGGCGTCGGCGATTGGCACTATCTCGACACCGCCGCGACCGCGCAGAAGCCGCAGGTCGTGATCGATGCCATGTCGCGCGCGCTGGGTGAGGATTATGCCACCGTCCATCGCGGCGTCTACAAGCGTTCGGCGGACATGACGCTGGCTTATGAGGCTGCAAGGCGACGGGTTGCGGAATTCATCGGCGCGGCGTCGGAGAATGAGATCGTCTTCGTGCGCGGCGCGACCGAGGGGATCAACCTTGTCGCCAATAGCTGGGCGCGGACGCATCTGAAGGCGGGTGACCGCGTGCTGCTCTCCACGCTCGAACATCATTCGAATATCGTGCCGTGGCAGCTTGCCGGGCTGGAGATCGACGTTTGTCCCCTGACCGCCGATGGCCGGATCGATCTCGATGCAGCCGAAGCGATGCTGACGCCTGCGCACAAGCTGGTCGCCTTCGCCCATGTGTCGAACGTCCTTGGCTCCGTCCTCGATGCGAAACGCGCCGCGAAACTGGCGCATGCAGTCGGTGCGAAGTTGCTGCTCGACGGGTGCCAGGCAGTGCCGCGGCTTCCGGTCGATGTTCAGGATATTGATTGCGATTTCTACGTCTTTTCCGGCCACAAGCTCTACGGACCCACGGGAATCGGCGTTCTTTGGGCGCGCGGCGAAATCCTTGACGCCATGCCGCCGTGGCAGGGCGGCGGCTCGATGATCGACCGTGTGAGCTTTGAACGGACGACCTATGCCCCCGCGCCGCAACGCTTCGAGGCGGGCACTCCGGCGATTGCCGAGGCCATCGGCCTTCATGCGGCGATTGATTATGTGGCCAGCATCGGCCTCCCCGCCATCGAAGCGCATGAGCGCCATCTGGTCGAAATGCTTCGCGCGGGGCTTTCGCAGACGTCGGGCGTCACGCTATTCGGCCCGATCGAAGCGGCGGGCATTGTGTCTTTTGCGATTGAGGGGGTTCATCCGCACGACATCGGTACCATATTGGATGAAGAGGGCGTCGCGATCCGCGCCGGGCATCATTGCGCCCAGCCGCTGATGGAAGCGCTCGGCGTGCCCGCCACCGCGCGGGCAAGCTTCGGGATTTACAGCGATGAAGACGATGTCACGGCGCTTCTGCGCGGCATTGATCGGGTCAGAAGGATTTTTGCCAAGTGAGCAACGAGATGAGTGACCATATCAGGATCGAAGAAGTCGAAAGCGTGACTCCGCCGCCCAAGGCGCGGGTGGAAGACGCCGAAGGTGCGCGCGATACGTTCGAGCGAAAGAAGGACTATCTCGAAGGCTTTCTGGCCCAGAAGCCCGCCATCGTTCCGTCGGGCGAACCGGGTGGCGATCTGCATGACGCGGTGATCGCAGCGCTGAAGGAAATTTACGACCCAGAAATCCCGGTCAATATTTACGACCTTGGCCTGATCTACAATGTGGAGGTCAATGAAGGGCATGTGCTGGTCACGATGACGCTGACGACGCCGCATTGCCCGGTTGCCGAATCGATGCCGGGCGAAGTCGAACTGCGGGTCGGCAGCGTGCCGGGGGTCGGCGATGCCGAGGTGAACCTGGTTTGGGATCCCGCCTGGTCGCCAGAGAACATGACTGACGAAGCCCGTCTGGAGTTGGGAATGCTATGAGCACGATTACCAAAGCCCGCCCCGCCGCCTTGACGCTGACGCCAGCCGCTGAAGCCCGGATCACCGATCTGATGGCCAATGCCCCCGAAGGTGCGATTGGCGTCAAGCTTTCAACGCCGCGCCGTGGGTGTTCGGGGTTGGCCTATTCGGTCGATTATGTGACCGAAGCTGCGAAGTTCGATGAGCGGATCGAAACCCCCGGCGGGCTGTTCTTCGTCGACGGTGCGTCGGTGCTTTATCTGATCGGATCGACAATGGACTGGCAGGAGGACGATTTTACCGCCGGTTTCGTCTTCGAAAATCCCAATGCCAAGGGCGCCTGCGGCTGCGGCGAAAGTTTTACCGTCTAGAACCCGAGCGTGAACCGGATCGCCGCGCCGACATCGTCGTCGGCACGCGCAACATGGTCCGGCTGCCGCCTCACATAGAGATTGCCGCCCAGCCACCCCGACCGCACCACGCTCGCGCCATAGGACAGTTCCGCATCGACCTCGCGCCCGCTCGGCGCCAGCTAAAATCGCTCGACCGACGTTGTCGCCGTCCGGCTGACATAATCATAGCCCGTCGGCAGCAGCGCCGAGATCCCGCCGCTCGCAATCCGCAGCGGCTGCGACACCCGCAAGCCCAACCGGTCACCCGCCCCGAACAGCCCGGCCCGCGTCAAGTCAAAGGCGTACGCGTCGGTCTGGAACCGCCCCGCCCCGAACGTCGTCCACCCGCGCCGCGCCG
>JANLQV010000315.1:0-7041 GCA_031368025.1 Sphingomonadales bacterium
ATCGACATTGCCCTTGCCGCCCAGTTTGCTGTCAAGCTTGTCGAGTTCAGCCTTGTCATTTCCGCCGCCGCCGCAGGCAGACACAAGAAGCGACGAAGCCGCAAGAATTACAAGACCGTGCGCGCGGATCATCATTGTTATTCCCAAGTTACGGTCAGGGTTATTGCGCCGTAAAGCTTGTATTTGAATGGGTATAATAGGTTAACGATGCATCTTAGCCGACAAGGTCGATCGTTCCGCTTGTTGCCGCACTTCCGTTTGGTGTCAAAGTGAGGCTGAATGCGTCTCCATCGTCTGTCGTACCGGTAAATCCAGTCGGTGTTTCGACATACTTGATCTCATTATCCACAAAACCGGTCTTGAACCAGGCCTTGACCTTCGCAGGATCGGCTGGTGAATCAAACAGGATACGAACCTTGGCCTTGTCATGCCCCCCTTGATCATCTGCATCGACATTGACCGAACGCACTTTTGAATCAGGGTAGAGTTTCACGCCATCGAGATCGAAATTCGAATGATCAAGCATCAGCTTGGGCAATTTCAGATTGGCGTTGAACCCTGGAAGGTTGACGCTGACCTTGCCCGTCTTTCCATCCGCCATGATCGCAACGCTTCCATTTTCGTCCTTTGCATTGATCGCAACGCTGGTGCCTTCCTTTGAGTCATCACGGCTGCCGCATGCGGAAAGGCCGATAAGGGCGGCAAGAGGAACAATAATGGCATAAGATTTCATCGTGCACCTCCTTTGTGTATTAGTATTATAATACACTCGGAAGCGTCAGGCGTCAAGTGGCGCCAGCGTTATTGGTAACCCGTCACGAGGTTTCGGAATCGGCCATGCCTGCCAACTATCCCCGGAACCTTTGCCAAGCTCAATGCGATGCGCGCGCAACATATGCCACATCAGGATCTTGATTTGCATATAGGCAAAGTGGAGACCCAGGCACATGTGCGCCCCGCCGCCAAACGGCACCCAGGCATATTTGTGACGCGTCTTGACCTTTTCGGGCTCAAAGCGGAGCGGGTCGAACGTGTCGGGATCAGGCCAATACTCTTTCGTCGTATGCGTAAAGGCGGGCTGGATTCCGACATACGTGCCGGCCGGGAAATCATAACCACCAAACGAGAATGGCTTGATCGCACGCCTCGGGATTGACGGAACCGGCGGAATCATCCGCAGCGATTCCTTGAAGGCATAATCGGTCAGGACAAGATCGTTGATCCGGTCATAGGGCAGTTCGTCACCGTTCACGCCGAGACCGATCATCTCCTCACGCAGTTTTTCCTGCCATTCCGGATTCCTGGCAAGCAACATCACCATCGACGTCGCGGATGATGTGATCGTGTCATGCGCCGCCATCATCAGGAAATTCATGTGATCGATAATCTCGCCATCGCTCAACAAAGTGCCATCCTCGTTGGTCGCGCGGCAAATCTGGCTAAACATGTCCTGAGCGTCGCCGGTGCGTCGTTTGGGCACTTCGCGGCCGAAATATTCAAGAAGGAAATTGCGACCCGCAACACCACGACCCATTGCTGTTCCGGGCAAGGGAACGCGAACGACGCCAACCGAGGCCTGCACCATATCGACAAAGGCCTTGTTGATCTTGTCTGCTTCCGGGCCCCAGGGAATTCCGAGGAAAGACGCGGCGGCAAGCTCAAGCGTGAGTTGCTTGATCGCGGGATAGAAAGCGAAGCTCTTGCCTGACCATTCCGCCACGCGCTTCGAAATACCTTCATTGAGCGCATTGGCATAGAGTTTCATCGGCTCCGGTTTGAAGGCGATCGAAAGCGTCCTCCGGTCCATCCTGTGCTTTTCGAAATCCATGAGCATCAGCCCGCGCGGGAAAAGCAGGTTGAGCACTGGCCCCCAGCCCTGCTCCGATGAAAACACCTTGTCGCGATCGAACAGAACCAGCTCATTGGCCTCTGGCCCGACGAGTTGCACAAAGCGCCCGCCAAAACTGTTGGTGCGATAGACCTGCCCGAATTCGCCCACCATCTTCTTGGTGAAGGCATGGGGATCCTTGAGCTGTTCAAGCGTCGTTCCAATCAACGGCCAACCGTCACGACCCGGCACATAGCCAATGTCCTGCCCCTGCCTCGGCGGAAGCCAGTGCGGGTTTGCGGCGTGGGTATTGGCATAGGCCATCGGCTCGAACTCCATCGGGAAAGCTGCTTACACAAATGTCAATAAAGGAAGCCGCGCTGGCTTGCAACCGCTCAGACGCTTTGGGTAAACATCCTGCTTCCAAAGCCCGGCACAAGGCGCAACCTGCCTTCACCAACGGGATTGACGAACTCGCCCCCGACATCACCGTTACGCGACCACACGATGCGTGCAAGGACGATTCCCAACCCCGGCACTTTGAGCCGGACGAGCGATTTGGGCGGAATATGAGTCGCTGAATGGGCCTTGAAACCCGATTCGGACAGATCGACGATAATGATGTCGCCGCCATGATAGCCCTGGATGAAGAGAGAGGGGGCTGGCTCTAGCACACAACGCTCCTTGCGCCGCCGATCAGGCGCCGCAGACTGAACGGCCATTCGTGCAGCAATACGCATCGAGGTACCCCCAAACAGGCTATAACCAAGCATGGTTAATGAGAGGTAAGCGCGGTCACTTGCATCAGCAGGGCAAAAGCGCGAACATGCGAGCATGCGAAATATCCTCTCTCTCATCTTGGGCCTGATTGCGCTTGTCCTGGTCGTCGTCGCGTTCATCCCACTGCTCGGATGGGCCAATTGGATCATCATTCCGATTGCTGTGGTCGGCCTCGCATTGGGCGCAATGTCAGACAGGACCAGCGGTCGTAACCTCAACATTGTCGTCATCGTGGTCGGCGTGCTGCGACTCATGCTCGGCGGTGGGATCATCTGAAAGGCGATGGCATGAGCAGGGATCCAGGGATCGATGCTTACATCGCGAAGGCAAAGCCATTTGCGCAGCCGATTCTGAACCAGGCCAGAGCGCTGGTGCATGCGTCTTGCCCCGAGGTCGAAGAAGCCATGAAATGGAGCAGTCCGTCCTTCCTCTACAAGGGCAAGATCATGTGCTCGATGGCAGCGTTCAAGGAGCATGCAACCTTCGGATTCTGGCACGGCGAACTGGTTACTGGAAAACCTGCATTGGGAGCGATGGGCAGCTTTGGCAGGCTGGCAACGATCGAAGACCTGCCCGATAAAGCGGCACTCGCATCGATGTTCGCAACTGCCCGCACGCTGATCGACAATGGCGTGAGGCCGCCACATGTGGAAGGGCGCGGCAAACATCCGAAGCCCGAATTGCAAATGGTTCCTGCTTTTCAGACGGCGCTCGATGACAATCCCAAGGCAGGCAAAAATTATCTCGGATTCGCCCCTTCGCAACAGCGCGAATATCTGGACTGGATCGTCGACGCCAAGCGCGAAGAGACTCGCGCCAAACGCATCGCACATGCAATTGAGTGGCTGGCCGAAGGCAAAAAACGGAACTGGAAATACGAGAATTGCTGAATCGCGCCGGCGCGGTTAGACCTCGCGGGTTGACCATACATAAGGAGTCGCAGTTTATGGCATGGGGTGGAAAAACGGGCGAAGGCGCCAATACATCGGGGAAGAGTAGAACACTCTCCTTTATCGGTTCGGAAGTGACGATCTCCGGCAATATCTATGGAAATGGTGACATCCATCTCGACGGCGCGGTTGAGGGCGATATTCATTGCGCCAGCCTGATCCTTGGCCTCGCCAGCCGCATCAAGGGCAACATCACGGCAGAAAAGGCAACACTGGCCGGCATGGTCAGCGGAACCGTCAACGCTGGCACATTGATTGTTGAGAAATCGGCGCGGATCAGCGGCGATCTATCTTATGAAAACGTGTCGATCGAGCCCGGTGCGCAAGTCGACGGACGGCTGACACAGCGCGGCAGCAACGAGGCACAATTGAAACTTGTCGCAGGTGGCGAGTAAGTGAATTGTTGCAGTCGGTCCCAGTCTTTTCGCTGACGCAACAAGATCGTGACCCGGAAGGATTTGCCGACGCGCTCGGCAATTCCTTCCAGTCGTTCGGGTTCGCCATCGTCTCCGACCACGGCATCGATCCAGCCCTGGTTGCACGAACCTGGGAACTGGCGCGTGCCTTCTTCGCGCTGCCTTTCGAAACCAAGGCCCATTATGTCGTTGACGGGATGGGTGGCGCGCGGGGCTATACGCCGTTCGGGATCGAGATCGCAAAGGGTGCGGACAAACATGACCTGAAGGAATTCTGGCATGTCGGACGCGATCTGCCACCGGGTCACAGGTTCTGCGATCATATGCCCGAAAATGTCTGGCCCCCAGAAATCCCCGGTTTCATGAACACACTTCAGGCAATCTTCGCTTCGTTCGATGAAACCGGGAACAGGCTGCTCTCAGCCATCGCCCGCTATCTTGGCCTCTCGCCGGATTGGTTTGCGCCGACGGTCGAAAATGGCAATTCCGTTCTTCGCCTTCTCCACTATCCGCCGATCCCGTCAAACGCAGACGGCATCCGGGCCGGCGCTCATGAAGATATCAACCTGATCACCTTGCTTCTTGGGGCGGAAGAGGCCGGGCTTCAGCTCATGACCAGGGCGGGTGACTGGATTGCGGTGGATCCGCCTGAGGGCGCAATCGTGATCAATGTCGGGGATATGCTCCAACGGCTGACCAACAATCGCCTGCCCTCGACGACACACCGGGTGATCAACCCGCCCCCCGAACGCCGCCATATCCCGCGCTATTCAATGCCATTCTTTCTGCATCTCGCTTCGAATTTCGAGATCAGGACGCTGCCGCAATGCATTGATGCGGATCATCCGGACCTTTATCCCGAGCCCATCACCGCCGACGCCTATCTTCAGCAACGGCTGGTGGAAATCGGCCTGAAGAAAGCCTGATCAAAAAGGCAGCCACTTCGATTTCTCGGTGAACTTCATATAGCCGATATTGGCCCCCAGCCGCAGGCCTACGCCCAGCCGGATCGGGATAATGGCAACGTCGCCGCGGCGCAAATAAGTGGCCGAAAGCCCGCCGACGAAATAGGCGTGCCCCTCCACTTGCGGATAGCGCTTATAGAGATCCTGGCTGTCATAGAGATTGTAGATCAACACGAACGTATTGGCTGCGTCACCGCCCACGTCAAAGCCAAGCGAAGGCCCCGTCCAGTAGACCGCCCGCTGCCCCTCAACCGAATGTGAAAGGGTGCCGGAACCGTATCGCAGCCCGACGACAAAGGCGCCGGATGCTTCCCGGCCCGAAATATAGGCATTGGGTTCGCCCTGATCTTTCAGGATTTTCTCGACGATTTCAGCCAGCCCTTTGGCGCCCTTCCCGAACACCCCTTCGGCCGCGCCGATCAGATCGTCCTTGTGATAGGTCTGGCCGCGCGCTGCCTGCGCGCTCGCGACGTCCACCGCGGTTGCCGATGTGTCGGGCGCAGCATTGCCCGCTGGTTGTGCGCCTGAAGCCACAAGATCAGAATTGAGATCGGCATCCGGTGCTGCTGACGATGCGGGACGGGCTGATGGTGCCATCGCTGGATCGGCGCTCGGATCAATCGTCCGGATGTCATTCGCCAAGGCGGGCGTGACCGCGAGCGAGAGTGCGCCAAAGCCTGCGACGATCCAAGCCCGAATTTTCACTGCCACACCAACCTCCTGATTTCAGACGCTGTCTAAAAAGACGAAACAACTAGAATCCTTCCCCGAGCGCTCCGCAAGCAAGCCGCGACGAGGCGAGTCGATTCTGCGCCCAAATACCGCGAATTGAGCCGAACTGGGCAGTTGCACCCCCCACCCACGCTCGCTATAGCCCCGCCTCTGCCAAACGCCGGAGACGTGGGTGAGTGGCTGAAACCAACGGTTTGCTAAACCGTCGTGGCGGGTAACCGCCACCGCGAGTTCGAATCTCGCCGTCTCCGCCAGCTAGTCCGCCCAATCCGGCTCTCCGCGCGCCCGACCCCTGTAACCCCCGCAATTGCGCGTGAGTTGGGACAGACCCGACACCGGGAGAGCGCCCTCCAAACGCGAGAAGGGCCCGTTTGCGAACCCTTTTCTCCGTTCGGGTTTTCCGAGGTGCCGGTTTTCGTCAGGCCCGATTTGCGAACCCGAACGCTGCGCGTTGTTGATTCCACCGGATTGGAAGCTCCGCCTCGTTGGAGAGGCGGGTGTTGTCGAGCATGGCTGGTTGCCTGCCCGCAACGATGGACTCGACGATAGTGGGGTCAAGGAAGGTCAGCCGGACAAGGCGCATGACGTAACCGGGCGTCACATTTTCGCCGGCGGCAATCTGGGGTGCGGTGATCTCGCCATTGCACAAGATTTCCCACCAGGCGCGTCCGCGCGCGATGGATTTGAGCATGGCTTGGGTTGATGGTCCAGGTGCCGGTGCAGTTCCATCCGGCTGAACAAGTTTCAGAACCCGACCGGTTCGGGTGAGCCGCGCGGATACGATCAGGCTGATTGGGTTGGCGTTAATTGGTAAGGTGCGACCCAGACCACCTGCGACCCCTTTGTTGTTCAGTTGGATGCTGACCTGATGGCGTTCGACGGTGACCCGCTCAACCAGCTGCTTGATCGTATCGCCGTTCCTCTTCTCCAACATGGTCACGATCCCTTTGGTCCGTGCGATCAAGCCTGGAACCTGATCGGGGTCCGGCATCGGCATCCCAAGCTGCGCAATCAGGTCTAGTGGATCAGCGAGGGCATCCGCCATTCGTTTGGCGACCAGTGCTTCAAGCTCCTGCGCAGGTATGCGCCAATCGTGTCGCGCCCGCGCATCGCCACCCTGCCCTTTTGCGTCGGGACCGTGCTGCAGATGCCGACTGACATAGTAGCGATACCGCAGGCTGCCCTTGCATGCATGGACTGCCACCAGAGGCTGTCTATCTTCGTCGAATACACGGCCGGCAAGCTCGGTTGAGTTGGTCGCATTGGTTGGCGAACGTTCACCGCGGACATGATCCTTCAAACCACTCTGCACCCTGTCCCAGGTCTCGCGGTCGATGATCGGCTGGTGGAGTCCGGGATAATTCTTGTCC
>JANLQV010000322.1:0-6247 GCA_031368025.1 Sphingomonadales bacterium
GCCAGCGCATTGATGATCGTCGGCAGCAGGTTGGGGCTGCGCATCTGTACTGGCGAGACGTTGACGGCAATCGTCAGCGGCTCGGACCAGCGCACAGCTTCAGCCATTGCTGTGCGGATGACCCATTCGCCAAGCGGCACAATCAGCCCCGTTTCTTCGGCAAGCGGAATGAAATCATTGGGCATGACCATGCCGCGTTCCGCGCTCTCCCAGCGAAGCAGCGCTTCGAAACCGCTTTGCTTGCTTGTGTTCACATCGATGAGTGGCTGGAAGTGGAGCCGCATTTCATCCGCCGACAGGGCTGCGCGCAAATCTTTCTCCATAGCGTGGCGCTCGCGGACGGCGACGTCCATGCCCATTTCAAAGCGCTCCCAGCGCGCCCGGCCACTGTCCTTGGCGCAATAAAGCGCAAGATCGGCATTCCGCTGAAGGGCTTCGGCACTCCCCCCGTCGTAAGGCGCTATTGCCAGCCCGATACTGACGCCCGACATGATCTGGTGCCCCCCGACAAGGAAGGGCTCTGCCATTTTGTCGACAAGCTTCTGCGCCAGCCGGATTGCGTGATCGGCTACATCTTCGCCCGCCATCATGACTGCAAATTCATCGCCGCCGAGACGCGCAACGATATGGCCCTCGCCGCCAAGCCCGCTTTTTGTGACGCCTTCGATCAACCGTGACGAAAACGCGCGCAGGAATTGGTCGCCGATTGGATGGCCAAGAGAATCGTTGACCGATTTGAAATGATCAACGTCGATGAGCAACACGACCAGGCGCTCTGAGGTGATTTCTTCCGTCACCATCCGCGTCAGAGCGTTGTTGAACATGAGGCGGTTTGGCAGGCCGGTGAGCCCATCATAATGAGCCATGTGCCGGACCCGAGCCTCAGCCTGTTTTTCAGCGCTGACATCGCTGATAACGCCGCGAAACCGCACAGCGTTGCTTGAACCACCATTGGCGGGGCGCGCGCTGACGGACCACCAGAGCGCCGGTTTTCCCTCCTCCGGGATCAACTGCAAGGTCAACCCGCGGAATGCACGGCGGTTAATGAAGTGATCGACCAGTTGAGCGCGCTCAGGCGTGCCGAGGAAGAGGCTTTCGAACGAACGCCCATTAAGATTTTCCGGCTCCAGCCCCACTGCATCCGAAAAGTGCCTGGACGCCCCGAGTATCCTGCCGAGGCGATCAATCTCGAAAAGCCAGTCGGAGCCCTGATCCTCAAAGTCGTTGAGGAGCATCTTGACGGTGTCGATCGATGCGTTGAGTTCACGTTCACGGACGATGCGCACGACAAACAATGTATGGGCCGTGAGCGCCATCCGGCCCAGCAGTAAGGAAGACGCGCCGATCAACACACAGGATGCGATCGCGGGCAGCGATCCGATCTGGAACAGCCCGACGATAAGCCCGGCCGAGATCAACGTGATATAGGCAATGGCCGCGCGCGGCAAAGTCCGCATTGTATAGCCTGCCGCCGCGACCAGTGTTGTGCCCGCGATCGCCAAAAGCAAATGATGCATCGACCCGCCATACGGCATCAGCAGGACAAGACATGCAGCGGCAACCGTCGCCAGCGCGACGGTGTTCAATTCAAGCTGCCACAGCAGCGTGCGCGGCTCCTTTCGCGCGGCCTTTTTTCGTTCGCCCTGGCCAAGCCAGTAGCGATGGCCGCAAACAATGGCCGTCAAGGTAAAACCACATGCAAGGTATTTTAGGGGGGCGACGTCGTAAAAGGCGATCGAAATCACCGTCGCATTGAGCATATGACCAAGAACCAGGGCAATCAGGATGCGGAAATGCGCGCTGACCAGCCGGTTCGCGACCCAGTCTTCCAGACCCGCTGGAATGGCGGCGAACAGTCGCTCGTGCCTGCTGACCATTTTCGTCCTAACTTGCGCTTCTTGTTCTTGTAAGCGCTCGAGACTAGGCCGGTTTCCTGAAATTCAGGTTAATTACACAGTCGTCGTCCACAGAGTTACTGCTCCGTTTTGGTTGTATCCTGCGTCATCCTCGGCCGCGATAGCCCGGAACACCTTGCTCGGGGATCCAGACACTTTCTGGCGGCGTTCCAGACTGCCAGAATACATCAATTGGTATCCCGCCGCGGGGATACCAATATCCTCCGATCCGGAGCCAGTGCGGCTTCATTTCGGCAAATAGCCGCTGGCCGATGCCGACAGTGCAATCCTCGTGGAATGCAGCGTGGTTGCGGAATGATCCAAGAAACAGCTTGAGCGACTTGGATTCCACAATGGTTTCGCCTGGCACATAATCGATCACGAGATGCGCGAAGTCGGGCTGGCCGGTGACCGGGCAAAGCGAAGTGAACTCGGGCGCAGCAAAGCGCACGAGATAGGGTGTTCCAGGACGCGGGTTCGCGGGATAATCGAGCACAGCCTTTTCAGGCGAGGCGGGAAGCGTGCTTGTCTGGCCGAGATGGGTTCGCATTGCATGTTAATAGGCAAAGCATTGCTTGAGGTGAAGCCCATCCCTTGCCACAAGGCTGGCGAACGATTGGAAAAGCCCCGGGGGAACACATGCGTAGCCATTTTCTGCTTTTCGCCACAGCATTTGCTGTTCTTGCTCCCGTCGCGGCGGCGGCCGCCGACATGAAGCCTGAGGCCCCGGCAGAGGCGCAGAAGCCTGTGGCTGACATTCCTCCGCCAATGGTTTCCGTCACCCGCCTGAAGGGCACGTTCGGTGGCACATCCGTGAGCTATACCGCAACGGCCAAGGAAACCTGGTTGAAAGCCGAAGATGGGACGCCGAAGGCCAGCATCTTTTCGACATCCTATGTGAAGGACGGTTCCGACCCCAATCGCCCGGTGACCTTCCTGTTCAATGGCGGGCCGGGTTCGGGTTCTCTTTGGCTCCATATGGGCGCGTTTGGGCCAAAGCGCGTGGCGATTCCATCCGACGCCCGCGATGATGGCGCACCGCCCTATCCGATCAACGACAATCCCGATTCGCTGCTCGATGCGACCGATATCGTCTTTATCGATCCGGTCGGCACCGGGTTCAGCCACGCGCTGGGGAAAACTGAGGCAAAAGAATATTGGGGTGTGACGGCCGATGCCAAGTCGGTCGCCCAGTTCATCCGGATATGGCTGCGCGAAAATGGCCGATGGAACGCGCCCAAATTCCTGGGCGGAGAGAGCTATGGCACAACCCGCTCGGCCGCCGTCGTCAATGAACTCGAAGGCAGCTACAACGATGTTGCACTCAATGGCGTGATCCTGATTTCGACGATCCTAGATTTCGGCGCGCAGGCCGAAGTTGAAGGCAATGAAATGGTTTATGTCACTACCCTGCCCTCGATGGCAGCGACTGCCTGGTTTCACAACAAGGTGGCAGACCGCCCGGCGACCGTTGAGGAATTCACCGCCCAGGCCCGCAGCTTTGCGAGCGGCGATTATCTGGCGGCGCTGGTTAAGGGCAATGCGCTTGGCGATGCCGAGCGCGCAAGCGTCCGCCAGCGCCTGGCTCGCTTCACGGGCCTGAGCGAAGCCTATCTCGACAAGGCCAATTTGCGGGTCTTTCCCGGACGCTTCTACAAGGAGTTGTTGCGCGATCAGGGGCTGACCATTGGCCGGTTGGATACCCGCTACACTGGCAAGGATCTCGATTCCGTCGGTGAAGAACCGGACAATGACCCAAGCTTTTACGGGATAGATGGCGGCTATACTGCTGCCTTCAATGCCTATGTTCGCGGCACGCTCAACTTCAAAACCGATCGCGACTATGTCACAATCGGCGGCGTCAATGATTGGGATTGGAAACTGGCCGGACGCGACGACAATGTCTATTATTTCAACGTCGCGCCGTATCTTGGCAAGGCGTTGCGCGAAAACAGCGGCCTTAAACTCTTTGTCGCGCAAGGCTATTATGATTTTGCCACGCCGTTTTTCGGCGCCGAATATGCATTGTCGCGCCCCGGCTTCCCTCAGGACCGCATCCAGTTCCATTACTATGGTGCAGGCCACATGATGTATGTCCGCGATGCAGACCTGCACAACCTGTCAACAGACATACGCGCCTTCATCCGCAACCGGTAAGGCTCGACGAAACAATCGCGGGCCATTAAGGTCAACGTTCTTCAGATCACGGGAGTTACAAACTATGGACGCGCTGGTTTCAACCGAATGGCTTGCTGGAGAACTCGGCGCTTCGGATCTGCGCGTGGTGGACGCAACTTTGTTTCTCGACAGTCGCGATGCGGCAGCGGAATATGAAGCCGAACACATCCCTGGGGCGGTTTTCATGGATCTGGCCAATCTTGCCGATGCGACAAGTCCCTATCCGATGATGCTGCCCAAGCCCGAGAAATTCGCCAGCCGCATGCAGTCTCTTGGCCTTGGCGACGGAAGCCGGATCGTGCTTTACGACAATAGTCCTTTCAAATCGGCGGCGCGCGCATGGTGGATGCTCAGCGTCGTTTTCGGCGCGCATGGCGTGGCCATTCTTGACGGCGGGCTGGCCAAATGGAAGGCAGAGGGTCGTCCGGTTGAAAGCGGCAAGGTCACACTGCGCCACAGGCATTTCACAGTCTGGCGCGATGACAAGCCAGTGCGCACGATCGAGCAAATGAAAGCCAATCTCGAAAGCAAGGCCGAACAGGTCATCGATGCCCGTGGCCAATCCCGCTTCGAGGGCCGCGAGGCAGAGCCGCGCCTTGGCGTCAATCCGGGACACATCCCGAACAGTCTCAACCTTCCGTATGACCAAATGTTCAACGCAGACGACACCTGGAAACAGGGCGATGCGCTGAAATCGGCTTTTACCGCAGCGGGAGTCGATCTTGGCCGTCCGCTGGCTGCAACATGCGGTTCGGGGCTGACGGCTGCGACGCTGGTGTTTGGTGCGCATCTCCTCGGCAAGAATGACGTTGGACTCTATGACGGAAGCTGGTCCGAATGGGGGGCGCAAGCCGATACGCCCAAGGCCATCGGGGCGGCGTGAGCGATCCGAAGACGCCCAAGCGCCCCGCCACGCAAATCGTCGAAGGTGGGCGCCGCGAGGAGTGGACGAGCCTTGGGGAAAAGATGGGGGGAGTCGTCAACACCCCGGTGTGGCGCGCTTCGACGATTCTCTATGACGATGTTGCGGCACTTCGCGCAGGGGTGCGCAGTAACGAAGATGGCAAGCTGTTCTACGGGCGGCGCGGCACGCCGACCCAGTGGTCACTCGCCGATGCATTGACCGAAATGGAGCCGGAAGCCGCCGGGACGATGCTCTATCCCTCGGGCGTGGCCGCGACGGCGATGGCGCTGCTCTCGGTGCTCAATCCCGGTGACGAATTGCTGATGGTCGACAGCGCCTATGATCCGACGCGGAACTTTTGCGAAGGGCTGCTCAAACGCTTCAGGGTTTCGACCCATTATTATGATCCGATGATCGGGGCCGGGATCGAAGCCCTGGTCAATGAACGCACCCGCGCGATCTTCCTCGAAAGCCCCGGCAGCCTGACTTTCGAAGTGCAGGATGTCCCCGCCATTGTCACGGTCGCCACGGCACATAATTTGGTCACGCTGATCGACAACACTTGGGCGACGTCGCTGCTCTTCCCGGCATTATCGTTCGGGGTTGATCTTTCGATCCTCGCCTGCACCAAATATATCGTCGGGCATAGCGACGTGATGGCTGGATCGGTGACCGCCAACGCCGCGCATTTCCCGGCGCTGCGCAAAACCTCGCAGCAATTGGGGCAGGTGATGAGCCCCGACGATGCCTGGCTTGCCGCGCGGGGTTTGCGCACGCTTGATGTGCGGATGGAGCGGCATCAAGCCAGCGCGCTCAAGATTGCGCACTGGCTGGCCGAACAGTCCGAAGTGGCCCGCGTGCTCCACCCAGCACTTCCCGACTGCCCCGGCCATGAACATTGGAAGCGAGACTTCAAGGGCGCGTCCGGCCTGTTCAGCTTTGTCCTGAAGGGCGGAAACGAGACGAGCCGGGCCGCGCTGATTGACGGCCTCGCCCATTTCGGCATTGGCTATAGCTGGGGCGGCTATGAAAGCCTTGCGCTCCCGGTTGACCCTCAGAATTACCGCAGTGCTACCCGATGGGCAGCAGCCGGGCCCGTCGTTCGTCTCCAGATTGGGCTCGAAGATGTGGACGATCTGATCGAAGACCTGCGCTCAGGGCTAGATCGGTTCGCGGCAGTAGTCGCCTAGCTGCCGAAGCCTTGGCTCAAAAAGCCGGGGACGGGACCGTTCCAACTGCCCTCGTCGCCGTCATCAACCGGTGCAGCGGC
>JANLQV010000327.1:0-8383 GCA_031368025.1 Sphingomonadales bacterium
CAGATTGCCAAGGGTATTCGCGAGCAACTGCGCCGGCCCTTTACGCTGCAGACATACGCGGGCCTGGGACACCTTGCTGAAGGGCCATCGGCACGCAGGCGTTTGTTCCGTGACATCACCGACTTCTTCGCCGGCCTGGACCGCGAGGCGCGTGGGGCATTGTCAGGGCAACTTTTGCCGGTTGAGCGAAGGCTCAATGTGAAGCGGTGATAGAGCCATCCGGCATGCCGGATAATCTCCGGCGGGAACCGGTGGCGCATTAAGGAAATGGATTTCGTGCGTGTCCCTCCAATCAACTGATTGGCCATTGACAGAGTCAAGGTGGCGTTGGACTGACAGCACCGCCACTATCTCGCTGGATGGCTAATCGTGGCGACGTTAAGGAGCGGTGCATGCGTAAACGCAGCAAGATTGTCTTCGTCATTGCTGGACTTTTGCTGGTCGCCGGAATCGCGATCAAGTCCCAGCAAGCGCGGATCGGTTCCGCTATGTTCGAACGTGCCGTCGGCGAACGTGTTGGCCGTGACGCGACTGCGGGTCTGGTCGATGGATTGCATGTGGCCCTTTGCGGCACCGGCTCGCCGCTCCCCAATCCAGCGCGCGCGGGCCCCTGCAATGTTGTGATTGCCGGCAAGCACATCTTTGTCGTCGATATCGGCGAAGGGGGCGGCCGCAATATCAATATGATGGGGATCCCGCTGGGCCGCATCGAGGGCGTGTTTCTGACGCATTTCCATTCGGACCATATCGATGGCTTTGGGCCGCTGATGCTTGGCCGCTGGACGGGCGGACCCAATAAGTCTCCAATTCCCGTGCACGGCGCGACTGGGGTTGATCAAGTCGTCGCCGGGTTCAACGAAGCCTACTCGATCGATAATGGCTATCGAACCGGCCATCATGGCCCTGCGATTGCGCCGCCGACCGGCGCGGGCGCGACCGCGTTTCCCTTTGCGCTGCCCGAGGAGGGCAAGGGCGATACGGTTGTTGTGCTCGAAGAGGACGGCCTGAAGGTCACCGCGATCCGTGTCGATCACGGCCCGGTCAAACCGGCCGTTGGCTATCGCTTCGATTATAAGGGGCGCTCGCTGGTGATCAGCGGGGATACTTCCAAATCGACCTGGCTGATCGCAGCCGCCAGAGGCGCGGACCTGCTGGTTCATGAGGCCCTACAGCCCAGGCTGGTCAGGATGATGACGGCTGCACTTGAGAAGAAGGGGCAGAAGAATCTTGCGCAAATCACGCGCGACATCCTCAATTATCACACCTCGCCCGAAGAGGCCGCGGAGGTTGCCAAAGCGGCAGGGGTCAAGGAACTGGTGTTGAGCCATATCGTTCCGTCAATCCCGTCCAAATTCTTCTATCCAGCGTTTTTGGGCGATGCCGCCTCGCGCTTTGGTGGGCCGATCGTCGTCGGCGAAGACGGAATGATGTTCAGCTTGCCTGCCGGCAATTCGGAGATCAACCAAAGCAAATTGATGTAGGGCAGAATGGCGTGCTTCACCTCCCTTGCGGCGTGAATTTCGCAATAAGATCGTAGCGATCACCGCGAAACGTCTGGCATACATAAGTGATGGGCATGTTTGAACGCCAAGTCCAGCGCTCGACCATCAGGCAGGGTGTGCCGCGAGCGATTTCCAAATGGCGTGAAACATCCGGGCTGGCACCGACCGCGCTGATCCGGTGACGGGCTTCGCTCCACGGGACATGATCGAGCAGCCAACTACTTGGCGCCTGAATGGAAAAATCTGCATCGGTCGCCAGCGGCACAGCATCAAGATTGATCGACCTTGCTTCATGAGCAAATGGCCCCCCGCTGCCGTGGTGAATCCCGGATATATAGCGCAGCTTCGTGCCAAGATCGAAGTCTCCACCTTTGATTTCGCAAGTCTTCAGCGCGCTGGAAAGCAACGCGAACCGGTAGCTGCCGGTGCGCTCTGCAATGGCTGCACCGATATCTGGAATATCAAGCACCGCCGCATGGATATGGGGATGGGCGACGAACGACCCGGCCTTGCGCCTGCGCTCAATCAGTCCGGCACGAACCAGCGCTGTCAAAGCCTTGCTGACAGTGGCGCGTGCGCAGCCATATTGTGCGACCAGTTCGTGCTCGAACGGGATCCGGAATCCGGGTCGCCATTCGCCCGATGCGATACGCCTTTCGATGTCGCTGCCAATTCTCGCGGCGATTGTCACGTCGCCAAAATCCTGTCGAGCACGTGACGATAATTGGCACAAACGGTGTCGGAATTTAGATGATGCCCATCTTTCACCAGTTTGCGACCACCGCGCCAGACACTGTCGATGCAGCTGGTGCGCGCGGCAAAAACCCAGGAATCGAGTATGAAATCGTCCTTGCGGCCATGCAGCGCTGGATGATCGGGATTTAGTGAGACGATGTCTGCCGCCATGCCGATCCCGATGCCTTGCTGCGTCCCCAGTGCCTGTGCGCCGCCATCGAGAGTCGCATTGAAGAGGCGCCGCGCGACCGAAGGCTGTTGCTCGCTTGCCAGAAGGTTGCGGCCACGCTGCGAGAGCCGCTGACTATATTCGAGCGCGCGCAATTCTTGAGCGGGATCAATCAGAATATTGGAATCGGTTCCCGTCGCGATTCGCCCGCCCGCTTCGAGATAGCGTATTGCGGGAAATATGCCGTCGCCCAGATTGGCTTCCGTGATTGGGCACAATCCCGCAACGGCGCCGCTGGCTGCCAGTGCGTCAGTCTCATTCTCCGTCAAATGGGTGGCGTGGATCAAGCACCAGCGTTGATCGACGCCAGCGTTTTCGAGCAGCCACTCGACCGGCCTTGCGCCTGAAAAGGCCATGCTCGCCTCGACCTCTTTGACCTGCTCTGCGGCATGGATGTGGATGGGGCCATCCTTGTGCATTTCGATCAGCGCGCGAAGTTCGTCGCGCGTCACTGCGCGCAGGCTATGCGGCGCGATGCCGAGCGTGGCGTCCGCCGGGATCAAACACCGACACGCGTCAAGCAACGTTGCAAAGCTATCCAGATCGTTGATAAATCGACGCTGGCCGTGATTGGGCGAAACGCCCCCGAAATCGGAATGGGCATAGAAAACGGGTAACAAGGTCAGCCCGATGCCGGTTGCTTGTGCTGCGGCAACGACGCGACCAGCCATTTCTGACGGATTGCTGTAACGCGCGCCGGTCGTATCGTTGTGAAGATAGTGGAACTCGCCGACCCGGGTGTAGCCGGTTTCGAGCATCTCGACATAGGCCATCGCGCAGATTGCCTCGACGTCATCCGGGTTGAGACGGTCAAGAAAGCGGTACATCACTTCGCGCCAGCTCCAGAAATCATCATCGTTTGCCCCGCGATGCTCGGCAAGGCCCGCCATTCCGCGCTGGAAAGCATGGCTGTGGACGTTGGACAGGCCGGGAATGGCAATCGCGTGGTGCTTATCTTCTGGCTGAGCCGATGCGCCGATCTGCACATCGGAGATGATCCCGTCAGCAATCACGATCCGGACGTTGCTCGCCCACCCCGAAGGCAGCAGCGCCGTGTCGAACCAAAGTGCAGCCATTCCAAAATCCTTCAAGTGACATTATTATGTCTAGACATAATCGAATGGGCGTGCAAGTCTTGAACCCAATGAGCTCCGAGTCCCGCCTTCGCTGCGATCGTGTCTGGCACAATGCCAGATTGATGACGATGTCGGCCGCTGGCCAGATCGAAGATGCGCTGATTGCCTGCTGGAACGGGCGGATTGTTTATGCAGGTCCTCGCGAAAATTCACCTGAGTTTGATGCGGTCGAACAGACTGATTGTAGCGGACGCTGGATCACGCCGGGGCTGATCGACTGCCACACCCACCTTATCCATGCCGGGGACAGGGCGCACGAGTTCGAATTGCGGCTGTCCGGGGCAAGTTACGAGGAGATCGCGCGGGCAGGCGGCGGAATCGTCTCAACGATGAGCGCTACGCGCGCGGCGAGTGAGGACGATCTGATTTCCAGCGCGCTGGCCCGGCTGGATCGGTTGATCGCCGAAGGTGTCACCACGATAGAGATCAAATCTGGATACGGCCTGTCGCTTGAAAGCGAAATCAGGATGCTGCGCGCGGCCCGGCGTTTGGGTGATGAGCGGCAGGTCACCGTCAGGACCAGTTTTCTCGGTGCGCATGCATTGCCGCCCGAATATGCGGGAGATCCCGACGCCTATATTGATCATGTCTGTAGTGCGATGATTCCAGCGGTCGCCGCATTGGGGCTGGCGGACGCGGTTGACGGCTTTTGCGAAACGATTGGCTTTACGTCGGCTCATATTGATCGCGTTTTTTCTGCGGCAAAGGCGCACGGCTTGCCCGTCAAGCTTCATGCCGAGCAACTGTCCAATAGTCACGGGGCTGCGCTTGCTGCCCGCTATGGGGCGCTTTCCGCCGATCATCTCGAATATCTCGATTCAGCTGGAATCTCGGCAATGAAGGCGTCCGGCACAATTGCCGTCCTGCTTCCGGGAGCCTATTATTTCACGCGCGAAACGCAGTTGCCGCCGATTGATATGCTCCGTCATGCTGGGGTGCCGATGGCTCTCGCTACCGATTGCAATCCGGGGACATCGCCTTTGACATCGCTTCTGCTCGCGATGAATATGGGGGCCACATTGTTCCGGCTGACGGTGGAGGAATGCCTCGAAGCGGTTACGCGCAATGCGGCTCGGGCTTTGGGCCTGGGGCATGAAACCGGATCACTCGAAACCGGAAAATATTGCGACCTCGCGATCTGGGATATCGAGCGCCCGGCCGAGTTGGTCTATCGCATGGGGTGCAATCCCCTGCATGCTCGGGTCTGGAGGGGACTATGACGATTATGCTGGTGCCAGGCAAAGTGCCGCTTTCGGATTGGCGCGCGCTTTACCGGGGTGCTCAGCCAATTCTCGATGTAGCGTGCCGCGCCGGGATCGAAGCGAGTGCCGCGTCTGTCGCGCGGATTCTTGCCCGGCATGAGCCGGTCTATGGCATCAACACCGGATTTGGAAAACTCGCGACTGTCAAAATTGGCGACGACGATCTTGAGATGCTCCAGCGCAATATTGTGTTGAGCCATGCAGCGGGCGTGGGCGATCCGATGCCGGTGCCCATCGCCCGGCTCATGATGATCCTGAAACTTGCAAGCCTGGCGCAAGGGGCTTCGGGTGTTCGACCGGCGACCATCGAACGTCTCGAAGCGATGCTCGCCAACGGGCTCACCCCGGTGATTCCGGCGCAGGGCTCGGTTGGCGCATCGGGCGATCTCGCGCCGCTCGCTCATCTTGCCGCTGCGATGATCGGTACGGGCGAAATATTTGTCGACGGCAAACGCGTTTCTGCTCTCGAAGCGCTGAACGAAGCCGACCTCGCGCCACTCAAGCTTGGTCCTAAAGAGGGGCTGGCGCTGCTCAACGGTACGCAATTCTCATGCGCCTATGCCTTGGCGGGATTGTTTGAGGCGGAGCGGTTATTTCAATCCGCTTTGGTCACTGGAGCGCTGTCTACCGAAGCGGCCAAGGGTTCGGACACACCGTTCGACGCACGCATTCACGCTCTGCGCGGTCATTTGGGCCAGATTGAAACCGCCGCCGCTCTGCGCGCACTGATGGACGGGTCCGAAATCCGCGCTTCGCACCGGGTTGGCGATGAACGCGTGCAAGATCCCTATTGTTTGCGTTGTCAGCCGCAAGTGATGGGTGCTGTGCTTGACCTTTTGCGTCAGGCAGCAACTACGCTGACTATCGAAGCCAATGGCGTTTCGGACAATCCACTGATCTTTCCCGACACCGATGAAGCGCTTTCCGGTGGCAATTTCCACGCGGAGCCCGTTGCTTTCGCCGCAGACATGATTGCGCTGGCGATATGCGAGATCGGTTCGATTGCCGAACGCCGGATCGCCATGCTGGTCGATCCAGCGCTATCGGGGCTGCCCGCATTCCTGACGCCGCGTCCCGGTCTCAATTCCGGCTTCATGATCCCGCAGGTCACGGCCGCCGCGCTTGTCTCCGAAAACAAGCAGCGCGCCTATCCTGCGAGTGTCGATTCCATTCCCACGTCTGCCAATCAGGAAGATCATGTTTCGATGGCGGCGCACGGCGCACGGCGGTTGACCGGCATGGCGGACAACCTTGCTGGGATCATTGGCATCGAATATCTGGCCGCCGCCCAGGGGTGTGATTTTCACGCACCGCTCTCCTCAAGCAGCACGCTTGAAGCGGCCCGCGCGAACCTGCGCGCTCTGGTGCCAACGCTTGTCGAAGATCGTTATTTCCACCCGGACATCGCCGTAGCGACAGGTTTGATCAAAGATGGCGCCTTGGTTGGTGTCGCCGGACTACCGGGTTTGGCATGACCAACTGGCTCACGATCACCCCCGGCGATGCGCCGCTGATCGTCAGCATTCCGCATGCCGGCACTGACGTGCCTGACGACATCGCAGATGCCTTGCAATCGTTGCCACTTGCCCGCCATGACGCCGATTATCACGTGGATCGGCTCTATGCTTTTGCTGCGGATATGGGTGCGACAATTGTGCGCACCGCGATCTCCCGCACGGTGATTGACGTCAATCGGGATCCGTCAGGGGCTTCGCTCTATCCGGGACAAACCACAACTGGCTTGTGTCCGACCGCCTGTTTTGACGGTGCGGCGCTCTACAAACCTGGGCAAGCCCCCGATGAGGCCGAAATCGGACGGCGGCGCATGCGCTATTTTGTTCCCTATCACGCCGCACTTTTGGCTGAAATTGAACGGCTGCGGAGGTCGCATTCTGTGGTTGTCCTCTACGATGCCCATTCGATCCTGAGCCGCGTAACGCGCCTGTTTGACGGGGAACTTCCCCAGTTCAACATTGGAAGTTTTGGCGGTCTAAGCTGTTCGGCCGATTTGACGGCAGCGGTTGAATCGGCGTGCGAGGGATACTCCCAGGTCGTCAATGGCCGCTTCAAGGGCGGATGGATCACACGGCATTATGGCAATCCGGCAAAGGGCGTTCATGCGATCCAGATGGAACTGGCGATGCGCGGCTATCTCGATGAAGCGGGGCCATGGCCGCCTGAATGGAGCGCCGCTCGCGCCGTGCCGCTGCAGCCCGCACTACAAAACATCCTGGCCGCCTGCCTCACTTTCGCGAAGGACGCCCCATGAGCCGTATCGACAATAGCCGCATCATCCGCAGTCCTCACGGAAGCGAACTCAGTGCGAAAAGCTGGCTGACCGAAGCGCCGTTGCGGATGTTGATGAACAATCTCGATCCCGACGTTGCCGAAGATCCGCAGGGACTGGTCGTTTACGGCGGGATCGGCCGCGCCGCGCGTAACTGGGAAAGCTTTGACCTGATCGTCGAGACCTTGCGGCGTCTCGAGGATGATCAGACCCTGCTCGTGCAGTCGGGCAAGCCGGTCGGCGTGTTCAGGACACACAAGGATGCCCCGCGCGTCCTGATTGCCAATTCCAATCTTGTACCGAAATGGGCGACCTGGGACCATTTCCATGAACTCGATCGCAAGGGCCTGATGATGTACGGCCAGATGACCGCTGGTTCATGGATTTATATTGGTTCACAAGGGATTGTGCAGGGAACCTATGAGACGTTCGTCGAAATGGGGCGGCAGCATTACGGCGGCAATCTGGCTGGAAAATGGATATTGACGGCCGGGCTTGGCGGCATGGGGGGCGCACAGCCACTGGCCGCAACGATGGCCGGTGCGTCGTGCATTGCGGTCGAATGCCAACCCTCGCGAATCGAGATGCGGCTGCGGACCGGATATATCGACCGCCAGACTGATAGCCTCGACGAGGCTCTGGAGATTGTCACGACATCGGCGACACCCGTTTCAGTTGGGCTTCTCGGAAACGCTGCGGACATTTTTCCCGAGCTGTTCCGGCGCGGTGTCCGCCCCGATGCCGTGACGGATCAAACATCAGCGCATGATCCGATCAATGGCTATCTGCCCTTGGGATGGTCGCTCGATCAATGGATGGCGGCGCGGGAAAATGATCCGACGTCAGTCGAACGGGCGGCGCGCGCTTCGATGGCCGTTCATGTTCGCGCGATGCTTGATTTCCACTCTGCGGGCGTGCCAACCTTCGATTATGGCAACAATATCCGCCAGGTCGCGTTTGATGAAGGCGTCGCGGATGCGTTCGCCTTTCCGGGCTTTGTCCCCGCCTATGTTCGTCCGCTCTTTTGTCGCGGTGTTGGCCCGTTTCGCTGGGTCGCGCTGTCGGGCGATCCTGAGGACATTTATCGCACCGATGCCAAGGTCAAGGAGATCCTTCCCGACAATCACCATCTCCATCATTGGCTCGACATGGCGCGCGAGCGGATCAAGTTTCAGGGGCTGCCAGCACGAATCTGCTGGGTCGGGCTTGGCGACCGTCACCGGCTTGGCCTT
>JANLQV010000329.1:0-3855 GCA_031368025.1 Sphingomonadales bacterium
TGGAAAACCAGCCGCAAGGTGCAATGCATCATCATCGATCATGCAGAGGGGCGGGGGTTCTGCGCGGGCGGCGATATCCGTTTCCTGCAGGAGTCCGCGCTCAAGGACTGCAGGGCGGGCCGCAAATTCTTCCACGATGAATATCAGCTCAACCATCTTCTGTTCGAATATGACAAGCCGGTGGTTGCGTTCATGGATGGCATCACAATGGGCGGCGGTGTCGGCATTTCGCAGCCGGCGCGATTCCGTGTCGCGTCGGAGAATACGCGCTTTGCGATGCCGGAAACGGGGATCGGCCTGTTCCCCGATGTTGGCGGCGGCTGGTATCTGTCGCGGCTTGAAGGGCGCGTCGGGCCGTTTTTGGCGCTGACCGGCGCGCGGCTTGATGGAGCCGAATGCCTCGCGATTGGTTTGGCAACGCATTACCTTCCCGCCGAGGCACTGGGTGAAGCCAAGGCACGGATATGCGAAGACCCGGATCGGATCGAAGGCATCCTCGGCCAATTGTCGGTGACGCCACCTGAGGCCCGCATTCTGGGCAATCTCGCGACGATCAATCGGCTGTTCGCCTCCGACCGCTATGAAGACATTCTTGCCGCGCTGGAGGCCGATGGCTCGGACTGGGCAATGAAGGAGCTGGCTGCGCTGGGCACCAAATCGCCGCAGACCTGTAAGGTCGCGCTCAGGCAATTGGCCATTGGCGGCGGTCTGGAATCGTTCGCCGAGAACATGCGGCAAGAATACCGCATCGGATCGCGGGTGCTCGTCCGTCACGATTTCATCGAAGGCGTCCGCGCCGTTATCGTGGATAAAGACAATGCGCCGCAATGGAACCCGGCCACACCCGAAGATGTGACCGATGCTTTGCTGGACGAAATATTCGCAGCCCTGCCTGCCGATGAGGAATGGATGCCGCTATGAGTTATGAAACGATTCTTGTGGAACAGAAAGGCGCGGTCACGCTGATCACGCTCAACCGCCCACAGGCGCTTAACGCTCTCAACAGCCAGGTTCTGGCCGAACTGATCGACGCGTTCGGGAAATTCGATAGCGATGACAGCCAGCGTTGCGCCGTCCTGACCGGTTCCGAAAAGGCTTTTGCTGCGGGCGCCGATATCAAGGAAATGCAGAACCAGTCCTTTGCCGACATGTATGGCAGCAATTTCTTCGCCGGTTATGACCGCGTGACGGCGACCCGCAAACCGTGGATCGCGGCGGTTTCCGGTTTCGCGCTGGGCGGCGGGTGTGAGCTTGCGATGATGGCGGACTTCATCATTGCAGGCGACAATGCCAAATTCGGCCAACCTGAGATCAAGCTTGCGGTCACGCCCGGCATGGGCGGGTCGCAGCGCATGACGCGCGCAATCGGTAAGGCCAAGTCAATGGAAATGTGCCTGACCGGCCGGATGATGGATGCAGCCGAAGCGGAGCGTTCGGGCTTGGTGGCCAGGGTTGTGTCGACCGCCGACCTTGTTGCCGAAGCGCTCAAGAGCGCCGAAGTGATCGCAGGCATGGCCCCACTTGCTGCCATCGCCGCCAAGGAAATGGTCAACGCCGCGTTCGAGATGACTCTCCAGCAGGGTGTCGTTTTTGAGCGTCGGCTGTTTCATGGGCTGTTCGGTAGCGAGGACCAGAAGGAAGGCATGGCGGCGTTCGTTGAAAAGCGTCCCGGAAACTGGACAGGAAAATGACAAAGATCGCATTTATCGGCCTTGGCAATATGGGCGGCGGCATGGCCGCAAATCTTGTGACGGCGGGGCACGTGGTGAACGCGTTCGACCTTGCCGAAAGCGCTTTGGCCAAAGCAGCGGAAAATGGCTGCCAGACCTTCACCAATGTCCGCGAAGCGGTCACAGGTGTGGACGCGGTCGTGTCAATGCTTCCAAACGGCAAGATCGTTGAAAGCGTCTACGAAAATGACGTGATCGGTCATGCTCCTGCATCGGCGATCCTGCTCGATTGCTCGACGATTGATGTTGCAACGGCCCGTAAAGTCAGCGCGGCGGCGGTTGCCAAGGGCTATGATATGGTTGATGCGCCGGTTTCCGGCGGGATCGCAGCAGCAAATGGCGGGACGCTGACGTTCATGGTCGGTGGCAGCAAAAACGCCTTTGCCCGCTCCGAACCGATCCTCGCCAAAATGGGCAAAGCCGTGATTCATGCCGGTGAAAGCGGGGCAGGGCAGGCAGCGAAGATCTGCAACAACATGCTTCTGGGTGCATCGATGGTTGCGACCTGCGAAGCGTTCGAACTGGCGCGCAAGCTAGGCCTGGATTTGCAGACTTTCTATGACATCTCATCCAAAGCGTCCGGCCAGAATTGGTCGATGACCAGCTATTGCCCGGTTCCCGGCGTCGGCCCGCAAACCCCGGCTGACAATGGCTATCAGGGCGGGTTCGCGACGGCACTGATGCTCAAGGACTTGAAGCTGGCGATGGAAGCGGCGAGCGCCGTTGACGCGGACGTGCCCATGGGTCATCGCGCCGCAGAACTCTATCAGGCGTTTTCTGATGCCGGATCGGGAGGGCTCGATTTTTCGGCGATTATCAAGAGCTTGGGAGTGACAAAATGACATCACCCCTTCTGATTGAACAGAACGATACGGTTCTTACGGTCACCCTCAACCAGCCCGAACGGCGCAATCCGATTTCTGACCAGTCAATGGTCGAAGCGCTTTTGGCCACGATGCAAGAGGCCGATGCTGATATCGGTGTGCGGGTTGTGATCCTGACCGGCGCTGGCTCTGCCTTTTCTTCGGGCGGCGATCTTAAACAGATGAAGGCGGGGTCCGGCCTTCGTGCCGTGCTCCCCGCGCAGACGCGGCGAAATTACAAGACGGGTATCCAGCGCCTGCCGCTGGCGTTTCAGGCGCTTGAAGTGCCCGTCATTGCGGCGGTCAATGGTCCGGCAATTGGCGCGGGCCTCGATCTGGCGACGATGTGCGATATCCGCATCGCGGCCGAAAGCGCGCGGTTTGCCGAAAGCTTCGTCAAGGTTGGTATCGTGCCGGGCGATGGCGGGGCATGGCTGTTGCCCCGGATCATAGGCTTTTCGCGTGCGACGGAGCTTGCGCTAACTGGCGAGATGTTCAGCGCCAGGCAAGCGCTTGAATACGGGCTTGTCTCACATGTTGTGGCCGATGATGCGTTGATGCCCAAGGCACGCGAGATCGCCGCCAAGATCGCAGCAAACCCGCCGCATGCCGTGCGCATGACCAAGCGGCTGCTGCGCGAGGGCCAGACCGCGACACTTGCGAATATCCTTGAAATGTCCGCAGCGATGCAATCTCTGGCGCACGCGACGTGTGACAATGATGAAGCGATCGACGCTTTTATCGAAAAGCGCGCGCCGGTGTTTCGCGGCGAATGAATTTTGATCACCTCACGCTTTCAGCCATCCCGGCTGCGGACGAAGATCTCCGCCCGGCCATCCGCGCGCTGATTGACGAACATGTCCATGCGATGCCGCTCCACAAACGGGCACGGACCTGGATGGGCGGCGATGCGATCTTCAGCCGGGCGATGGGAAAGGCCGGTTTTCTGGGGCTAACCCTGCCCAAGAAATATGGAGGGGCGGAGCGAGGACCGCTGGCGCGCTTCGTGGTGGTTGAGGAACTGCTGAGCGCAGGCGCGCCTGTCGGGATGCACTGGATTGCCGACCGCCAGAGTGCACTCGTGATCCTCAACTTTGGCACCGAGGAGCAACGTGAACATTTTATCCCGCGCATTTGTCGGGGCGAAATTTTCTTCTGTATCGGCATGAGCGAGCCGAATGCCGGTTCAGACCTGGCTTCGGTGCGGACGCGGGCTGAACGAACCGAAACAGGTTGGCGGGTCAATGGCCAGAAAGTCTGGA
>JANLQV010000353.1:0-16866 GCA_031368025.1 Sphingomonadales bacterium
GCCCTTGCCAGCCGGTCGTCATTTGCGTCTGTAAAGTGACTATCTGGCAAATACCCCCTGGGATCGTCTGGCGGAACGACTGTGTGCGAGCTTAAATAGGGGATCCGGTTCCTGTCCAAAGTTGCCACGAGTGCGCGGTAGAGCGCGTCGGAATAGCCAAAGCTGTTGACGATAAACACAACGGGAATCATTCCGCCTTCCCGGGCCTTCACGGCGAAATCGCGCACGATCGCGTTTGCGACCCTGATTTGCTCGCTATCGGGGTTGAATCCCCTTGCACCAAAGACGTTGGTTCGCGCCTGCCGTTCGGCGCGTTGCCCATATGCCCTCCGGATCAGGCGAAACAAGGAAGAGTGATCCAGCGCGGTTTTGCGCACGAGGAAATCGTCATACATCGTGTCGTTGGCAGCGATGAAGCTCAGAGCCGCTTTCCTTTTTGCAGGATCCTGAAACGCTGCGCGATACTGTTCGAACGACGTGTAAGGCGGATGGACCACTGAGAGAACGCCGTTGTTCACATAAAAACGATCGGCTGTGTAAGGCATTGGAAAGGAGACGTTCCAGGTAAAGGGCGACATGGTGTTGATCATCGGAAGGTTGGCCGACATCAGCGAGAGCACCACCGCCCTGCTTTTTCCGCCACCGCGATCGCGCAGGAACGCACCATAGGCCCAATTGGCGGTCGCACCCGGCGCACCCACACTGCGCGCAACGAGCCGATCCGACGTGCGATTGAGCGCGTTTGCCAGGCGAACCGAATGTGACATTCCGTAGAAGGTGACGATCGCGGCATTCGGCTTTTTCGGATTATCCTGAACCTCAAGCGGGTCATACCAGCCCGCAAGGGAGATCGGGGCCGAATTTGTCCGGTCCGTCCCCGTCATGCGGTCGAGCTTTGCTTCGGATGACCGGCCATATTCGAAATAGAGCTGGAACTTGCCCGGCGCGGTATTCATTGGGTCAGCCGGATAGCGAAAGGCAATGTTGATCATCAGGTCGATCGCAATCAGGCTTGCGATGACCCACGCGAGCAACAGTAGCGCCCTGCGGACCTTCACATTGGCCTCAGAACTGGAAGTAGATGAACTGCGCAGGCTCATTGCTCATTCCCATGAAGGTTATGTATATCATTGTTGAAATCAGCAGGCCCAGCAACGGCAGGGGAAGCTTCTGGTAAAAATGAGTATCATCTCGCCGGAACTGGGCAACCTCCATCAGGCCAAGCAAGGCCAGCCCGATGATAGCCGACGGTCGAGGCACAGACCCGCCATAATCGAGATTGCCAAAATCGGTAAACAGGATCGAGGTAAAGGACGTTACCTGTTCGAACGAATGTGCCCTGAACAGGAGCCAGCCATAGCAGGTCAGCGCGAAGAACATTCCGATGAACGCCATGTTTGCCAGCGGCCCTGTAAATCTCGCGGCGCTCCGTCCCTTGATTTCAGACCATGATCGATGCGCACAGAGCAGCGACCCTTGGTAGAAGCCCCAAAGGACATAGTTCCAAGCGGCGCCATGCCACAAACCGCCCAGGAGCATCGTGATCATCAGATTCCGGCATGTAAACCCAAGCGTGCCCCGGTTCCCGCCCAGCGGCTTGTAGAGATAGTCGCCCAACCAGCTCGAGAGGCTTATGTGCCATCTTTGCCAGAATTCCCTGGGGTTCCGCGAGAAATAGGGCTGGTTGAAATTGACCATCAGATCGACGCCAAAGAGTTTTGCAACGCCGCGCGCGACATCCGAATAACCCGAAAAATCGGTATAGATCTGAACCGCAAACAACAGCGTCCCGACGATCACGTCAGCCCATGAAATCGAGCCCGTGCTGCCGAAAATCTGGTCCACCGCAGGGGCGACGCCGTCGGCGATCGCAACTTTTTTGAATAGCCCGAGGACAATCAGGTAAAGCCCGCGTGTGGAATCGTCAAAAGACAAAATTCTTGGGCGGGAGAGTTGGGGGATGAGGTGGCGGGCACGGTTGATCGGGCCGGCGACCAACTGGGGAAAGAATGCCACAAAAAGCGCAAAATCAAAAAAGCGGTGCGTGGGTTTGATTTCGCGGCGATAAATATCGATCGCATAACTCATCGACTGGAATGTATAAAAAGATAATCCGACTGGAAGTATCACGTTAAGGTGGATGCTACTGACGGATAGCCCTGCTTCTTTTGCGACCACTTCCATACTGTCGACGAAGAAGTTGAAATACTTGAATATCGACAAGATGATCAGCTGCGTCGAAATGCTGATGATCAGGCAGGATCGCCTCCTTTTTTCCTCGCTCAGCCTGATCAACACCTCGTAAATGCCGTAAGCGACGGCGCAAAACAGAACCGTGCCGGCCGCTGCCCAGCCCATCGTTTGGGGCGCTATCACCGCCTGGTCAGAACTGGCTGAGAAGAAGTTCTTGGGCATGACGCCAAGGAACAACAGCGCCGAAAAAATCAGGAAGCCGGAGGAAACCAAGCGCTCTCGCAAGCTCAGTTTCCCGAGATCCATCGTCAAACCAACCCAGAAATCGACAGCAGTGGACAGGGCCATGAGGAACACAAACCGCCAGTCCCACCAGCCATAGAAAAAGTAACTAGCGACCAGCAGCATATAATTCTGCAGGCGAAAGGGAAGGACCCGGTAAGCGAAATATACGATGATCAGGAAGACTAGAAAGTCAGGTGAGTTGAATAACATTACTGACTCGCCCCCGCGAACACGATCTTAAACCGTTTCCAACATTTCCTGACCATAGGATCGACAGATCACAGAGCCAGAACAATCAGGTATAGCAAGCTGTTCTGGCCAGAATACCCCCGTGATGGGTAGCGAAATGGGAGGGGGTGTCAATATTGGACAGTGCGACCTCAGCGCACGGTTGAATTCGATATCACGGTTGCCATTTGGCCCAAGCTCGCCCATTCAGCGCTACGAACCGCTAATGCTGCGCATGCGGACATGCCAGAGGAGCCATTGTGCCGTTCGATCATTTTGACTCCATCAGGATCATAAATCTTCCGCACCGCAAGGATCGGCGCGCCGAGATACGCAACGAATTGTGCCGCGTTGGGCTTGAAAACGATCCGCGGGTGGAATTTTTTGAAGCGTGTTCGTTTTCCGATGCTGCGCCCTTCTCCTCAAAAGGCGCGCGTGGGGTCTACCACAGTCAACTTGCCATTCTCGAAAAGGCTGCGATCGACGGACACAGCGTTCTCATCCTTGAGGACGATGTGGATTTTATCGAAGGAGCGCAAAATTATCGCCTGCCAGATGAGTGGTCGATTTTTTACGGAGGCTATTACGCCGCCCATCCTGATGATCTGCAGGCAAGTGATATTGTCGGGGCACACATGATGGGTTTCAGCGCGTCGATCGTGCCCCAACTGGTCGCGTTTCTGAGCTCTATCTCCTTCGAAGGCTGCCATCCACCGATCGACGGCGCCTATGTCTGGTTCCGGCGCGCAAACCCGCAGGTGAAGACCATTTTTGCCGATCCGCCGCTTGGCTATCAGAGACCGTCACGAAGCGATGTCGCAAATTTGCAGTTTTTTGATCGACTGCCGGGCTTTCGACAAGGTGCATCCGTTGCCCGAAAGCTCAAAAGGTCGATCAGAAATCGTACGCGTCGGGCCTGAAGAGATTGATTTTTGTCCGCTTTCCATGCCTGTCGGCAATCCTCGACTGAATGCGGGGAGTTTGTTGAGGGGCAAAATGATAGTGAACGAAGCAAATGTGGGGCGGATGGACTTGCAAGTGGGATTAGGCAGCGCTTAGGACGCTAATGGCGCTGCGCTTCGATTTGGACGGGATTGCTCATGAAATGGATCGCCCTTCTGATATTTATGGCGCTGGTTCCCTTGCTCATCGCCCGACTGCGATCACATCCCGCACAGGCTCCAACCATTTGGGCCATGATGGGCTTTCTTCCGTTCATCATGGACACATGGCATTTGCGCGTTGCGCCCATCTCCTGGTTAATGTGGCCGGGCTATGTCAAGGGGATGGAGGTCTCCCTGCTGGATGCCTTCGCGCTGGCGGTTATTCTCAGTTACCCCAACGTCAGGATCAAGTCTCCGATCCTGTTGGTACTGCCGCTGTATATCCTGACTGTTGTGTTGACGATGACATATTCAGGCGCGCCAGAGGCCGCTTTTTTCTACGCCTGGCAACTCGCCCGTGTCTTGCTCGTGTTCGTAGCGGTCGCAAAGATCTGTCAGGATGAGCGGGGGCCTGCGGCACTTATATTGGGAATGATCCTCGGCCTGTGCCTGCAAGCCGGCTATGCGATCGAACAACGCCTGACCGGCGTAACGCAATCCAGCGGCACCTTTGGTCATCAGAATTTGCTCGGCATGATCTCACACTTTGTGACGTTTCCGGCACTCGCGCTCCTGCTGGTTGACGGCAAGAAGCGCGCTCCGCTGTTCGGCGTCCTGGCTGCCGCCATTGTCGTCATCCTTGGCGCGTCGCGCGCAACGCTCGGCCTCGCCGGCGCAGGTTTTGTGTTGTTGTTGTTGTTGTCGATTTCCCGAAAACCAACGTCGCGCAAATCCATGATTGTCGGCATCGGGCTGGTTGGGCTGATCCTCGCGACTCCACTTGCCTTCTCATCGCTCCAGAAGCGGTTCGATGTCGTGCCGCTTTCGAGCGATTATGATGAGCGCGCAGCCTTTGAGCGTGCGGCGCGAATGGTCATAGCTGATCACCCAATGGGCGTCGGAGCCAATCAATACGTGGTTGTTACGAATACCCAGGGTTATTCGGATCGGGCAGGCGTGATCTGGAATGCGGGAAGCCGATCAGCCAACGTGCACAATACTTACCTGCTGGTGTGGGCCGAGACAGGTATGCTGGGTTTGGCAGCGTTCATCGCCTTGCTGATGATACCGCCCATGACGGCCTTTCGCGTTGCCTGGCGCAACCGGAAGGACCCGCGCGGAGATTTGATGCTGGGGCTGGGTGTTAGTCTGGCTGTTGTCAGCGTTCACTGTTTATACGAATGGGTCTTTGTGGATTATGCGGTGGAGGTGCTGTTCGCGATTGACGCCGCCATTATCACCGGGCTGGCCCGTCAGATTTCGCTCGGGCAATCCAGGAAGCGAAAACTTCTTGGATCTCCCGATAGTTCTGTGGGAATGGTCGAAGCAACCGAAACGGCCTGATGACCAGACCGTTTCGGTTTCTCACTATTTCGCGGGAACAGGGTTCGCCGATGGCGCTTCATAGCCCGGTTGATATTCGATCTTCCCCTTCGCTCGCGCTTCTTTCAGCCGGGATTCGCCAATCTTGTTCAGGCTATCATTGCGGAGGGCCTGAACGGCAAGCGGGCGAATCTGAGCGTCCGGCACGGGCAGAGGCTCGGTTCCGGTGATGACGCTGACTGCAATCTGGCGCCCGGCAGGCGTGATGAATGGCTCGCCCGGCGGCAGAGATGTGACCTGCTTCAGCGCAGCCGGGGCAACCGAACCGGAATCAAGCGCACTGCCACCACGTTGGAACTTGATGCCCATGCTATTCAGGCTGGCGATGATTGCATCCATGCTGTGATCAGCCTCGAGCGACTTTAGCCTGGATGGATCGGCAGGCATTTCAAAACGGATCTGATCGAGTTTATAACGCGTGCGCGAACCGAAAACCATCGGATGACCGGCGATATATTTGTCGATCTCGGCCGCCGTCGGCACCGGAATGGTATCTGCGGATTTCTTGGCATACATCCGGACGAGGAGATCCTCGTTCGCTCGCCGTTGTTGCATGATATAGGCTGGATCCCGGTCAAGCCCTTGCTCCTTTGCCGTCTGGGCGAGCAATCTGCGATCAACAACCTGCTGGAGGAGCTGGCGCATCGCGAGCTTCTTGTCGGCTGACGGAGGTAAATTAACACTGTTCAGCTCGGCATTCAGTTCATCAAGTGTTATTTCATCGCCATTGACGACGGCCACAACCTGGCCCGTTGCCTTCTTCCCGCAACCAGAAGTCACCAGCAAAGCAGCCACGAGGCTGACATATGCGACTTTTCCAAAACTCATTTTCACATCAAATCTCCAGCTTAACCCCCTCGAGACAGAAAGGCTTTTTCCCTCTGTTGCCCGGACCGGCCTTCGTGTGGTAGCCGCTGATAGGCTATAATTTTTCTGATTTGCAATGGGGGAATTCTTTGGAAACCATCTTTGACTGGGTTTCGGTGGCCATATTTTCTGGCTTGATCGTCCTTTTTCTGCAGCGTTCTTCAGAAGCCGAGCCGAGGGACAGTCTGTGGCAGTATCTCGCTGCCTCGGTTGGTTGTGCAGTGGCGAATTATCTTGGGAACGAAGGTTATGAGATTTGGGCCGCACTGACGCTCGTCTTCGTGCTCGCGTTCGTCTGGATTGTCCTGCGACCTTATGAAGGGTGGAAGAAGGATTGACCGTGCCGGGCTGGCAGTGCCGCCCAGTAAGAGACGATCAGGAGGGGGCAATCAGCAATTTGCGACCTTGCGGCGACAGGGTTCGTGCCATCGCGGAGGCGAACTCCGCAAGGACCGGCTTTGCGCTGTTATAGTCCGGGAGCACGGTGGAAACCCTGACCAGAATGCCATCTGGAATGACACGTTTCAAATTGGCGCGAATGACGGCTGCGCGCTGGTCGATCCAGCTGGTTGGCGATTCATCGCCGATTCGCGTCCAGTACATCACCTGCTCGGTGCGCGATGGACTCTCCGCGCTGAACATGCGCGCTGGAATGTGCATCGTTGGTGTAACATCCAGAGACTCAATTTGTGTTTCGGACAGTGAATAGCCACCAGCAGGGTAACAGACTTCCGGCCTGTGAACCTGAAGCATCCCGTTCTGGGTGTTGCTATAGGCAATGAGGAGCATGATCGGCGGGCCGTTTTCGGTAACATAAACCCGCGTCAAAACATCGCTGTAGAGGCTTTTGACAAGGGGATCATCAACGGGGAGCACCAGACCGCTCCTGGTTTCAAACATCCACCGGCCAATCCGGGTTGGAATGAGTCTTTCGAGTTCGCCGCGTTTCAATTGCGCGATCGTCACTTTGGGTTCGCGCACAAGGGCGATTGCTGATGTCGCCGTCAGGGCGGCACCCATCAACATGTGGCGACGCGTCAGGCCCGGCCGATCATCGGCCACGTGAGTGCCTTCATTGCGCATTTTTGGGCTCACTTTTCGAGAGGCGGCGCCAGACCGGTTCCGCGATGATATCGAATGCAAAAATCGTGAGAAGCGCGGTCACAAACATCGTGATACCGGCAAAATTGTGCAGGAAGCCTTGTGCAGCGGATTCGCCCACATGGTAGGTCAGGAGAATAAGGATCAGCACGCGCACAAGGTTTGCAAAGATGGCGACCGGCACGATCGCAAGCATCAGAAAGGCTGCATAATGCCAATCCAGCTGATGCCTCATATAGACATAGAACAGCGATATGGCGGACAGCGAGATCAGCGAATTCAGCCCCGAACAGGCCGCCGCGACGAGAAGCTGATATTGCCCGATCTGGATTGTCACACCCGCACCGGCGATCGGATATCCCGCCGCATATAGCAATTCTATGGCCGCTTTTGAGATGCCGATCTTGAGCGGCTGGGTGATTATGGCGACGACCGTTTCTGGAGGTGGAAAGGCGAATAACAGGTAGAACAACGGAAAGGCGAGAAGCTTGATCGCCTTGGCCCCGACGAAACTGTAGAGCGCCGTAACAAGCAACCCGTACATCAGGAATCCCTGAATTTCGATAATTTGGGTAACGCTCGACAGGAAGTAAAGCACCAACAATGGCACAATAAGACAGACCACATTGATCGTCCGCGCAGGCGTTTTGACATTATCGATCAGGTGCCATTGGCGTGCCACCAACCACAGACCGGTTGCAACGACGATTGGGCCGTGCGCACCTTGCTCGGTTCCCCAGCTGAGTTGCGCGACAAGGATCATCGTCGGAATCAGAACGGCCGCAAGCCCAATGGACAGAAGCCAGTTCGTGATCACGAAATTCAGGACAGGGTGTCTTTGGGCAAGCGGCACTAACAGGTCCTTGAAGGCGCACGCGCCCAATTGGGTAAAGTCACTGATATTCTCCCACCCAATGACGAACGGCTACCTTTGCAGGAGACAACCCAACCTTGGAACAAAAAGTTTAACGAAGTCGGTGCAGCATTGCAATCTGGACCCAATTAATGTTGCGTCCCGCATCGGGATCAGTTTTGCGCCCGCGCGATTGCCCGAGAGATGCGTTTTTGCAATGCCCTCGCCGCGCCGTCAGGACGCGAAGCTGTTCTCAACATACGCTGGTCGATAATAGAGAGGTGGCCGTCGACCTTGCCTTTTCATTGCTGGTGCAGCACCGCATATGGCTTGATGTCATTATTTTGGGGGTGTTCGGTGCGCATTTCTTTCAGTCGGCAATCGAGAAACCAGATCGATTTTTACCAAAAATCCCGATCAACCAGATCCGCGGGATTGAGGCTATCGCTGATCGTTGCGGCCTGCGTGTTTCTTCCTCTCGCCCAATCGCAAGCGATTGCGGCCGATGCCGACAAGGACAAACCGAAATGGGATGTTTCGGCGCCGCCCGGGATGAAGATTCGCCAGATCGGGATCGACGTCACTGAAGGATCGTGGATGGATCTTGACGTCAGCCCCGACGGCAAGACGATCGCGTTCGATCTGTTGGGTGACATTTATACGCTTCCGATTGCGGGCGGCACGCCAACCCGGATTGCTGCCGGCCTTCCTTACGAGACCCAACCACGCTTCTCGCCCGACGGACGACGGATTGCCTTCACATCGGACCGCGGCGGGGGTGACAATATCTGGATCATGAACGCGGACGGCTCGGACAAGCGCCAGCTCACGAAGGAGGATTTCCGCCTGCTTAACCAGCCGACCTGGAGCCCGGATGGTCGGTTCATCGTTGCGAAGAAGCACTTCACCACCAGTCGTTCGCTCGGAACAGGTGAAGTATGGCTCTACCATGTTTCCGGCGGGAACGGCGTGGTGTTGGTCAAGAAACCCAACGAGCAACATCAAAAGGAGTTGGGCGAGCCGGCCTATGCACCGGATGGCAAGCATATCTATTTTACACGGAACACGACTCCAGGTCCCATTTTCCAGTATGCGCAGGATTCGAATACGCAGTTGTTCGACATTGAGCGCTATGATCTCGAAACGGGTGAAGTCGAACCGATTGTGACCGGGGCTGGCGGTTCGGTGCGGCCCTCTCCTTCCCCCGACGGCAAGAAGATTGCCTTTGTCCGGCGCGAGCGGACTCGCTCAAAACTCTATGTGAAGGATCTGGTGACTGGCGAAGAACGCAAGGTTTATGATGCGCTCGATCAGGACGTGCAGGAAACCTGGGCCGTCACAGGCGTCTATCCCAATATGGACTGGACGCCGGATTCGGCGAGCATCGTTTTTTGGGCTGGCGGCAAAATCAGAAAACTCGACCTCGCTTCTGGTCGCACAGCCGAAATTCCGTTCCATATCAGCGACACGCGCGACATGATCGATGCGCCGCGACCGCCGGTTGAAGTTGCTCCAGCCCAGTTTCAGACAAAGATGCCGCGTGGGGTCGAGGTGTCGCCCGACGGTCGGAGTGTTATTTTCGAAACGCTCGGCAAGCTCTGGATCAAGCCAATGTCCGGCGGGAATCCCAAGCGCCTCACCAATGCTGCGGACCAGATGGAAGCCTATCCGTCATGGTCGCGCGACGGCAAGTCGATCGTCTATGTTTCCTGGACGGATGCCGGTCTCGGGCAAATCCGGACCATTGGGGCGCGGGGCGGCTCGGCGCAGACCGTTACGAAGATTGGCGGACTCTATTCGCGACCGCGCTTTTCGCCCGACGGCCGGATCATCGCTTTCGAAAAGGGCCAGGGCGGTTTCCTGTCTTCGGGTCGCAACTCCGATGAACCTGGCATCTACCGTGTCGCGGCAACCGGGGGCGATGCGGTTCGGATTGCCAAAAGTGTCAGCAATCCCCAGTTCGCCAATGCCAATGATCGGGTCTTCATGATTGAAAGCGTGGAAGGCAAGCTGCAACTGGTCAGCACCGATTTGACCGGCGATGCCAAGCGCATCCATGCCGAAGGCGAATTGGTCAACGGCTTTGAAGTTTCTCCTGACGGGCAGTATTTTGCCTTCCGGCAAAATTACGAGGCGTTCGTCATGCCGATGCTGCCCGGCACCCAGAATGTGACTGCATCGCCAGGTGGTGGCGCTCTTCCCGTTACGCGCGTGAGCGGCGATGGTGCCGACTATATTCACTGGAGCAATGGCGGTAGCGCGATCCACTGGGCCCTTGGACCAACGGTGTATACCGTCCAGACATCAGCGCTATTTGCGGATGCTCCCACGGCCGAAGGCGCAAAGCCCGCCAAGTTCGAAGCGCCCAAGATGGGGATTTCACTCTCGATGACGATCGACCTCGACCGTCCCACGGGCAGCATAGCCCTTGTCGGCGCGCGGGTCGTATCGATGGCCAATGCCGATGGCGGGATCATCGACGACGGTGTTATCCTGATCCAGGCTGACCGGATTACAGCGATTGGCAAGCGCGGCGAAGTCAGTATTCCGGCCGGGACGCCGAGCCTGGATGTGACAGGCAAGACGATCATGCCGGGGCTGGTCGATGCCCATGCGCACGGGCCCTATGGCATCGATGAAATGACCCCTCAGCAGAACTGGGCCGAAATGGTCAATCTTGCCTTGGGCGTTACCACGCGACACGATCCTTCGAGCAGCGCTGCAACGGTGTTCCCCGCGCTGGAAATGGAACGTGCCGGTCTCCTGATCGGCCCAAGGTCGTTTTCGACCGGTGAAATTATCTATGGGGCGAAGTCAGCGGGCGTTTATGCCCAGATCGATAGTCTCGACGATGCACGGGCGCATGTGCGCCGCCTGAAGGCACAAGGGGCGCATAGCATCAAGAATTACAACCAGCCGCGTCGCGAGCAGCGACAACAGGTCGTCGCCGCAGCGCTTGAAGAAAACATGCGCTCGGTGGCCGAAGGTGGCTCGCTGTTCGGAATGGACATCACACTGATTCAGGATGGCAACACGACGCTTGAGCACAATATCCCGCTCTCGACCTTCTATGATGATGTGCTCCAGTTCTTTTCGAAATCGAAGACCGGATACACGCCGACGCTGGTTGTCACTTACGGCGGGCCCGCAGGCGATCCCTATTGGCGCTCGCACACTGAAGTCTGGAAGCATCCATTGCTCCAGAAGCATGAGCCCTCCGCCATCCTCAATGCAGCCAATGCCCGTCGCCAACTCGCGCCCGATGAAGATTATGTCGATGATGACAATGCGCGCGAGGCTCACAAGCTCGCAAAACTGGGCGTCCCGGTTTCGATAGGGGCGCACGGTCAGGAACCGGGGATAGCGGCACATTGGGAGCTTTGGTCATTTGTGCGGGGCGGAATGACCCCGATAGAAGCGCTGACCGCCGGAACGATCGGCGCTGCCCGCTCGCTCGGATATGATCGCGATGTCGGTTCGCTCGAGGTTGGCAAGCTGGCCGATCTTGTCGTCCTTGATGCCGATCCAAGCACGAACATCCGGAACAGTGACAAAATCTCGAAAGTGATGATCGGCGGACGCCTATACGACGCAGCCACGCTGAACGAGGAAATCACGGGGACGCGCAAACGCAAGCCGTATTTCTGGGAACAGGGACCGGGATCAGAATCCACGATCGTCCAGCCAGGCGCGGAGTTCGGTGACGGCGACTGAGAGAAGGTCTGGCCGCTCGATATAGTAGTGATCGGCGCCGGCGATCGTCCGCATCTGTTTGTCCGCGGAACCCGTCGCGTCAAACAGTCGCTGCGCGTGGCTCGGAGTGCAGGCCAGATCGGCCGAGTTGCTGATGACAAGGACAGGGCAGGATATGCGTGACGCGTTTCCTGTGCCGTCTGCGCGGCTTTCGTCATAGCTCCACTGCGACAACCATGATCTTAGTGTCGTGAAACGACCCAGCCCGACCGGCCCGTCATTCGCGATGCGAGGATCGCCCAGATAACATGTGCCGGGGTTGCGATCGGACGGATCCTGGTTCGGATCGAGCCAGCGCACATCGCACATCGTGCCCTGGACAACGAAGCAACGCTCCATATCGGGGTCTGCACTGGCGCGGATATCCGCAAGTTGCGCCCTTACCCGCTCTGTAATTCGCCGATTCCGGGCAATCTGCGCGGCCCGAAAGCGGGCAACAAATTCGGGCGCATAGGGCGGCTGGTTTGGACAATCCGCCGCGTAGATATTCAGTTCCCGATCGCGCTCAAACGGCTTGTCTTCATCGGGGATTGAGGGATCGAGCCATTCGGTCATTGTAACCGACCTGCTGACATGCGCTGCAAGCAGCAGGATCGCGTCAGCGGGAATCAGGCCAGCGCCTCTCAAATCCGCTGGGTCACCCGCAGGGGTTTCGTTGATTGTCGGATGTTCGGCCTGATCCTGATAGAAGAGCGAGAGCGATCCGCCGCCAGACCATCCGCCCAGAACCACCTTTTCATATCCGAACCGTTTCTTGAGGTCGGCGATGCACGCGCCCAGATCGAGAACGCATTTTTCCATGATGAGGGCCGTATCGTTTCCCCGGTAACGCGGGTTGCAATAAATCACGTGATAGCCCGCATGCGCGAGCGATGTGACAAGGGGCAGAAAACTGCCGCCACCAATCGGGTGACTGAAGACGATCACGGTCTTGGATTCGCGTGCGACCGGCCGGATTCGCATGCATTCCACAAAGACCTGCCCAGCCGGGCCGCCATAGGTTTCTTTCAGGCGCCCGCTATCGGCGTGGACAAAACCATATGGTTCGCGGATGATGGCCATCGTCGTCTCCTGGTTTGTAATCGTTCAGGCGGCGTAACAATTGCCACCTTACTGCGTGAAAAACGGAAAACTGCAAGCATGAACCAGCAACAACAGCCCAGCGGCATCCACCACATCGCCATCATGGCCGCGGACATAAAGACGCATATCGCTTTTTTCTCCGAGGTGATGGGCTGTCCACTTGTCGCCCTGTTCGATATGCATGGCGTAAAAGGCGGGTTGCACGCATTTCACCAGATGAACGAGCATAGCTATTTCTCGATTGTCCAACTGCCCGATGTCGACAAGATTCCGGTCACTTTGGGTGTGACTCATGCGGGAAACGGCGCATTGCCAAGCGCTGCGGGCACGATGCAGCATCTGGCGTTTCGCGCGGATGATGAAGCGGGGCTGCTGGCAATGCGGGATCGCATCCGCAGCCACGGGGTCAATGTCATCGGTCCGCTCGATCACGGTTTTTGCAAGTCGATCTATTTCGCCGGGCCGGATCACCTGACCCTTGAAGTCGCTGCGTCGGTTTCCGACATTGATCCGGCGCGCTGGATCGATCCTTCCGTACTCGAAAAAGCAGGTATTTCTTCGGCGGAGGCCGAGGCGTTCAAGTCGCCACCAGGCTATGCTGGTTCTGGCGGGGAGCCCCAGCCGGCGTATGATCCGACCAAGCCGCACATGTCCTACCCAACCGAAATGTATCGCGGAATATTGGCAACGCCCGACGACGTGATCACAAAGGCGGGCTCCTATGCCGAACCGCCGGTCGGCGCATAACGCAGCCCGGGATCATTTTATTACGGCATTGCTACCGTGTGATCTCTGTCACTGAACCGAAATGCAATCTCTCTAGAGGGAGACACGCGACCCGGGGATTGCAATTGCAGTTCCTACCTTGGCCCGGCGAGAGATTGCCGGGCCTTTTTTTGGGTTCAACCAGGCGGCATTGTGGGTTGAACCCGCTCCTGGAACGATCCGGAATGGATTAAGAATAAATCCGTTCCCGCTCCTGTCGTATATCTTGTCGACGGAACTATCGGGAATTTTCTGGAATGACGCAGAATACGCACGCGCCTTCGGTGACGCAATCAGTGAGCAAAGTTGTTGGCCGCTTGTTCGGTCGTCCGGATGAGGATGCGCCAGCCGCGCCTACTGGCGAACTCGCGCGCTATGGCGCCACGATACAGGCGATCCGCGATGTCATGCTGCGTCATGTGATCGAGCCCAATCCGGCCAATTATGACTTGGTGTATCGTCACGTGATCGCCCATGAGCCAAAGCTCGAGAATGCCATGGAGCAACTGATACGCTCCGGCTATGTGCCAATGGCGAGCGAGGCCAAGGCGGGGCAGAGTGGTGTTCCAGACATAGCGCTAGATGGCCTTGTTGAAAGTGCCCAGAAACATCTGAGCGCCATTGAGACGATGGTCCAGAAGTCGACCACGGATGCCAAAGGCTTTGGAGATGCACTTGAAGGCAATTCCTCTCATTTTGCAGATGGCGCCGCCGATCCGGCGATCCAGTCCCTCATCAAACTGACGCGGACAATGATCGAAAAGACACGGGCAACCGAAGCGGAACTGAGGATCCGTTCCAGGGCCATGACTGACCTGAAAATGTCTCTATCTGAAGCCCAGGTCCAGGCCGACACGGACGCTCTGACAGGTCTGTCCAACCGGCGTGCCTTTGAACGCATGCTGGGCGCTGGTGGCGCGCGCGCCATGATGAGCGGCAAACCGATGTCTCTCGCCATTTGCGACATTGATCATTTCAAGGGTTTCAATGACACCTATGGTCATGACGTCGGTGATCGCGTGCTGCGCTTTGTTTCGAGCGTCTTGCTGGAAAATTGCGGGAAACGTGGAGCGGTGTCGCGGCATGGCGGCGAGGAATTCGTCGTGATTTTCGAGGAAATGACTCCGGAAATGGCTTATGAAGTGATTGATGCAGCCCGCCGTGACCTTGGCGAGCGCAACTTCGTCAACAAGGAAACAAACGAGTCAATCGGAACCGTGTCCTTTTCGGCAGGGGTGAGCACGCTTGGCGAAACCGGCGATGTTGGTCATATGCTGCGCAATGCCGATCGTGCGCTGTATCGGGCCAAGTCTGGCGGCCGAAACTGCGTGTTGATGTCCGATTTCGGCTGAGCAATCCTGTATTGACCCAGGCTTTCCCTAAACAGCCTCCAACGTGGCCATATCGATCACGAACCGGTATTTGACGTCCGATTTTTCCATCCGTTCATAGGCGTGGTTGATATCGGCCATGGCGATGATCTCGCAATCCGGAAGAATGCCTTTCTCAGCGCAAAAATCGAGCATTTCCTGTGTTTCCCTAATTCCACCGATCGCGGAAGCGGCCACCGACTTGCGCCCGCTCAAAAGAAGGGCAGTGTGAAAGCTGGGTAGCATATCAATCGCACCGACGATCACGAGGCTGCCCGAAGGCTTGAGCAATAGCAGATAGGGTGCGATTTCGTGCGCGACCGGCACGGTATCGAGGACGAGGTCGAAGCTGCGTATCGCAGCCTTCATCGCGTCATTGTCAGTCGAGACGAGCACATGGCGTGCGCCCATCGCCTGCGCGTCGGCAGCTTTCGCAGGCGAGGTCGTAATCAGCGTGACTTCAGCGCCCAGCCCGACCGCGAGTTTCACGCCCATATGGCCCAGCCCGCCCAGCCCAACGACGCCGATTTTCGAGCCCGGGCCAATCTTCCAGTGCTTGAGCGGGGAATAAGTCGTAATCCCGGCGCACAACAAGGGCGCGGCGCGCGCCATATCGAGAGCATCGGGAATCCTCAGGACGAATTCTTCGCGCACCACGATGCCCGCCGAATAGCCGCCATATGTAGGCGATCCGTCGCGTCGGTCCTTACCGTTATAGGTGCCGGTGGGCCGCGCGTCACAATATTGTTCCTGATGATCGTGGCATTGTTCGCACGCAAGGCAACTGTCGACAAGGCATCCGACAGCGACCTTGTCTCCGACTGAGAATTGCGTGACCCCAGTGCCGACAGCGCGGACAACGCCGACTATTTCGTGCCCAGGCACGACGGGATAGCTGGAATTGTGCCAGTCGTTGCGCGCCTGATGCAGGTCAGAATGGCAAACCCCGCAATAGCGGATTTCGATATCAACATCATCGGCGCGCAGTTCGCGCCGCTCGATTGGCATGGGGGCGATGCTTGAATCGGACGATGTTGCGCCCCATGCTGCGGTCATTGTCATCGTGCGACTCCATTGTGCTGGTTAATGATACGGGTGCGCAGGAATATCGCAACGGTACGTGCCGTTGCGCGCGTGCTGCATTAACTTTCTAAGAAGATACGCTTCAACGAGGACGTGGAGATCAAAATGCAGGGAGGTTCGCCGGATCGTCCGGTCCTTCGCTAGTGGTGTGTATGCCACATTCAACCTTGTCCCACCCGCGCCAGCGACCGGCACGCGGGTCTTCGCCCGGCTTGACCATGCTGGTGCACGGCGCGCAGCCGATCGAGGGATAGCCCTGTTCGACCAGCGGATGCGGCGGCAGGTCATGCTCCGTGAAATAGGCATCGATCCGCGCCTTGTCCCAATCGGCGAGCGGATTGACCTTCAACCGGCCTTCCTCAACCTCAAACCGGGGCAATGCGGCGCGAGTGGAGGACTGGAACGCCTTGCGCCCGGTATATTGCGCATCGAACGGGGCCAGCGCGGCCTTCAATGGCATCACTTTGCGGATTTCGCAGCAGCCGTCGGGATCATAGGACCAGCGCAGTCCTGTTTCGTCCTTCTTCACGAGCAATGCGGGGTCGGGCGTAATGTTGCGGACGCCTGTCAGGCCGATCTTTTCGATCAGCGTATCGCGATAGGCGAGGGTCTCTGGGAAATGCTTCCCCGTTTCGAGAAACAGCACCGGGACGGCGGGATCGATGCTGCCGATCAAGTGGAGCAGCACTGCCGATTCCGCGCCGAACGAGGATACGATCGCCGCATCGCCAAGAATATTGTCACGGATGAGCGCTGTCAGCATGTCGACGGTATCGCGACCGCGAAACATGTTGTTCAG
>JANLQV010000375.1:0-5209 GCA_031368025.1 Sphingomonadales bacterium
GATCGCTGCGTTCGTTAATGTCGGCCACCGCTGTCTCGAAGGCAGGCGGGGCGAAAAAGGCGCTGATCCGTTCGAGTTCGGCCGCAGGCGGGTCGATGCCCAGCGTCTTTACATGCGCGAATTCTTCTTCAACCTGCCGCGCATATTCCGCCGCGCCAATTTCGTGGACGAGGATCTTGATCCGCGCCTTGTAGATATTGTCGCGCCGTCCGTAGCGATTGTACACGCGCAGACAGGCTTCGACATAGCTCAACAGGTCGTCGGCGGTCACGAACGGGTTGATCTCGGGCGCGATCATCGGCGTCCGGCCCATCCCGCCGCCGACAAAGACCCGCGCACCGAGAACGCCGTCACGCTTCACCAACTGGATGCCGATATCGTGCAGCCGCATCGCCGCGCGATCCTCGTCCGCTGCGATCACGGCGATCTTGAACTTGCGCGGGAGATAGCTGAATTCGGGGTGGAAGCTGCTCCATTGGCGCAGCAGTTCGGCCCAAGGACGCGGATCGGCGATCTCGTCCGCCGCCGCCCCGGCATATTGATCCGATGAGATGTTGCGAATGCAATTCCCGCTGGTCTGGATCGCATGCATTTCGACCGACGCCAGATCGGCGAGGATGTCGGGGGCATCTTCCAGCTTGATCCAGTTATACTGAATGTTCTGGCGCGTGGTGAAATGGCCATAGTCGCGGTCATATTTGCGCGCGATATGGGCAAGCATCCGCATCTGGCGCCCGTCGAGCGTGCCATAAGGGACCGCGACCCGCAGCATATAGGCGTGCAATTGAAGATAGAGCCCGTTCATCAGCCGCAGCGGCTTGAACTGATCCTCGGTCATTTCGCCGGACAGCCGCCGCTTCACCTGATCGCGGAATTCATCCACCCGGGCATCGACGATCAACTGATCAAAATTATCATATTTATACATGTCAGATAACCCATTGGCCGATGTTGGGATCGGTCGGTTTGAGTGTGAGATCAACGCGCACGGTTGGCCCGAGCGCGCGGATGCGATCCTTGATATGGGCCGGGCGAGGACCGTCGGGGGTTCCCACCGCTTCGATCAGATAGGGGGCGTTGACCCGCCGGGCGCCGTCTTCGCGCGCAAGGATCGCTTCGCCCTGTTCCGCGACATCAACGGCGTCTTCGACGTGGAGCGACCACCAACTACCCGCCCACCACGTCACGGCACCACTGGCCAGATCATTGCCGGTGAGGATGATCATGCAGCCGTCTCCGAGATCCTGGCAAAGGCAGTGAGCCGGTCTTCCGCGTCGGATCGCAACACGACATCTCCAACCACGATGATGGCCGGGCTTTTGACACCCTCACGCGCGATCATGCCGCCAAGATCGGCCAGCAAAGTGCGGATCGCCCGCGCGCCGTTTCGTGTGCCGCGTTCCAGCACGGCCACCGGCATGTCGGGTGAAACGCCATCGGCGATCAGCTTGTCGGCAATGTCTTCGGCGGTTGCGACGCCCATATAGATGACGAGCGTGCGCCCTTTGCCGGCGAGTCCTGACCAATCCTGATCGGCGAGCCCCTTGCATTGGCCCGCGACAAAGCTGACCGCACTCGATGCGTCGCGGTGCGTCAAAGGGAGCATCGCTTCCGCCGCGCAGCCAATCGCCGCCGAAATGCCGGGAACGACCTCAATCGTCACGCCAGCGCAACGGCAGGCTTCCACTTCTTCGCCGCCACGCCCGAAAATGAACGGATCGCCACCTTTCAGTCGCACGACCAGATGGCCCGCCCGCGCTTCGGCAACGAGGATCGCATTGATCCCGTCCTGTGGCACCGAATGGCGGCTGCGCTGCTTGGCGACCGAAATCAGGCGCGCCGCTGGGTTGGCCAGCGCCAGGACCGCATCATCGACCAGCCCGTCATGCACGACAACATCGGCATGCTTCAGCGCGTCGGCGGCCTTGAGCGTCAAAAGGCCTGGATCACCGGGTCCTGCCCCAACGAGCAGAACCCGACCCTTGGGAGGGAGGGGAAGAATTTTCATGACCTGTAATTGGGGTGGACCGGCTGCAATCACAAACCAGTCTTTGTTTTCGGCCCGCTAGTTCAGCTTTGGATGACGTCCCGCAAGCCAATGCCGATTGAGGCTCGGGCCTGTTCCTCTTCGGTTGAAACCACCGGATAGGCGCAATAATCCGCCGCGTAAAAGGCACTGGGGCGATGATTGCCCGAAAGCCCGACCCCGCCGAACGGCGCGTTGGACGGTGCGCCGTTGGTCGGCCGGTTCCAGTTGACCACCCCGGCGCGGATATTGGCCCAGAATTTGTCATAAAGCTGCGGCGATCCGCCCACCAGAGAGGCCGATAGGCCGTAGCGCGTGTTGTTCGCCTCGATCAGCGCCTCATCGAAATCGGCGACCCGGATAACCTGCAGGACGGGTCCGAACATCTCCACATCGGGTCGGTCGGCTACGCCCGTTGTGTCAATGATGCCGGGGCTGAGGAATGGAAGCCCAGCCACGAGCCGGTCGAGCGGCCTGATCGGTTGGCCGCCCTTCATCATCAGCGCCAGGAAACTTTCCTCCAGACCGTCCGCCACGTGATTGTCGATCACCGGGCCCATAAACGGCGCAGGGGTGTGATGTGGATCAGCCACAATGATTCGATCGGCCAGTTTCTTCACTGCATCGATCAGCGGTTCATGCGCGCCATCGCGCACGATCAGGCGGCGGGCGGCGGTGCAGCGCTGCCCCGCGCTCATAAAGGCGGACTGAACCACGATCACGGCCGCTGCCTGGATATCGGCTGCATCCCAGACGATCAGCGGGTTGTTTCCGCCCATCTCAAGCGCAAGGATCTTGCCCGGCGTATCAGCAAACTGGCGGTTGAGGGCAACGCCGGTGCGCGCCGAACCGGTGAATAACAGCCCGTCAATGTCCGTATGCCCCGCCAGCGCGCGCCCCTCATCCGGCCCACCAATCACCAGCCGGACCACGCCTGCGGGGATGCCCGCGTCATGATAGCATTGGATCAGCATCGCGCCGGTTGCGGGCGTTTTTTCAGAAGGCTTGAACACCACGGCATTGCCCGCGATCAGGGCAGGGACGATATGGCCGTTGGGCAGATGCGCCGGAAAATTATACGGGCCGAGCACGCCAAGCACACCATGCGGCTTGTGCCGGACTGCCATCTTCGCGCCGAGATTGCCTTCAAGCCTGCGCTGCGACGTCCGTTCCGAATAGGCCGAGATCGAAATCTCCACCTTGTTGATCACCGCCTCGGCTTCGGTCCGCGCTTCCCATAGCGGCTTGCCGGTTTCGCGCGCAATGCAGTCCGCCAGAGCATCGGCCTTTGCCCGCACAACATTGGCAAAGCGGCGCAGCGCTTCCATCCGCACAGTGACGGGCTGCGATGCCCATTCGGCCCAATGCTGGCGGGCAATGGCAACCTCGGCATCCACATCGCTGATCGCGCCGCGCCAATAGAGCGCCCCAGTGGCGGGTTCGTGGGAGATAATTTCAGGCGATGACATACAAATCGTCTCCTAGCCCCGCATTCTGGCCACCGCAACATGGCGTCTGCCATATTCCAGCGGCAAACTGTCGGCGAACACCAAACTCACCCGTTGATCAATGACTTGGCGGCCATTTTTCAGTGTTGTCCTGCATCCGATCTGCCCTGCGATGCATATCATTATTTACAGAACAAAAAAAAGAGGACCAATGCCATGACATCAAGCTTCACGCAGCGTCGCCTAGGACTCCTCCTCGCATCAAGCATCCCAACATTGTGCATAGCTTCCCCGGCCTGGGCGGGCCCCACGCCCGGTTGCGTGGATGGCGCCGGGACGGGATCGACCGAATGCGGCACGAACTCGACCACTGGCGCTGCCGTCAATGCTACGGCTGTCGGGCAGGATTCCACCGCAACGGGAGATGGCGCAACGGCGACCGGTGCCCAGTCATCGGCAACCGGCAATTTTTCGTCAGTGTATGGCTCAACAGCGTCGGCAAGCGGGCTGCAGGCAAACGCCTTTGGCGTCAACGCCACAGCGGATGGTGACCTCTCAAACGCATTCGGCACGGGTTCACAGGCGCTTGGCGTCAATTCGCTCGCGATAGGCACCGGAACCTCGGCATTGCTTGATGATTCAACGGCGGTGGGTGGCAATTCGACCGCATCCGGCGTGGCCTCTTCGGCCTTCGGCGCAAACTCGTTCGCCAACGCTGACGGTGCAACGGCAAACGGTGCGGGCGCACAGGCGACTGGAATACTCTCAATCGCGATCGGCGACGCGCAGGCGACGAATTCTGGTACTATTGCCGTTGGCTCCAGTGCGCAGGCTTCTGGAATGAATGCCATTGCAGTTGGGCTGGGCGCGGTCGGTTCGGGTGACAACGCGACAGCGGTGGGTGCAATTTCAACTGCGTCGGGAACCAATGCGACGGCGCTTGGCGTATCGTCAACGGCCATGGGTGACAGTTCGACGGCAGTCGGCACCTCGTCTGCTGCCACCGGAACATTCTCAACCGCGCTCGGCGGGGGCCAGGCGATGAATGATGGCACCATTGCTGTCGGCTCCAGTGCGCAGGCATCTGGGTTAAACGCGATTGCGGTCGGCCCGGCGGCGGTCGGCTCGGGCGGTAATTCCACGGCAGTGGGTGAGGGTGCGATGGCAACAGGGCTGTTTTCGACGGCAAACGGTGGCGGGGCGGTCGCAAGTGGCGAATCATCGACCGCAATCGGCGGGCTGTCCACAGCAAGTGGCGACAATTCAACGGCGAATGGTGGAAATGCGACTGCGTCCGGCTTGAGCGCAACGGCCATCGGAGCAAACGCGGGGGCAACCGGAGATCTTTCAACGTCATTGGGTGCCGATTCGGTGGCGTCCGGCCTTCAGGCAAATGCCTTGGGTTCCAATGCTCTAGCCATCGGTGATTTCTCAAATTCATTCGGTACGAATTCGGCGGCGGTGGGATTTGATTCGCTCGCCGTGGGCGATCAGGCTTTAGCATTGGCCGATAACGCGACGGCGGTGGGTGGAACCTCCACGGCGGCTGGCCTATCCTCTTCGGCATTCGGAGAATTTGCAGATGCAGAAAGTGATTTTTCATCTGCGATCGGCTTCAACGCGCAGGTGCTGGCCGGGGCTGACAATGCGGTTGCCATTGGCGCGAATTCAATTGCCACGGTCGCCAACACATTCTCTGTGGGTTCTGTCGGTGGTGAAAGAGAGATCGTCAACG
>JANLQV010000422.1:0-2020 GCA_031368025.1 Sphingomonadales bacterium
AAGGCATCGCGGCGCAAGCGATTGCAACAGTCAGGATCTGAATGTGAGACGCTTTTTCATTGCCGCTGCGATGCTTGCGCTGCCCGGCAACGCGATGGCACAAGCTGCCAAGGCGTGCCTGACGCCCCCGGAAGCTGAGGCTTTGGTCACTTATGCGCTGCCGTCGGCCATCCGGGCCGTCACAACCAAATGCACCCCGGCCCTTCCCGCAACGACGGCATTGATACAGTCCGGACCGATTATTGCGGCGCGATACCAGTTCGATGCGGACAATGCCTGGCCGGTTGCCCGGATCGCGTTTGACAAGGCGTTCGGGATCAATTTGACCGGTGCGCTGGGCGACGCCGCAGCCAAAGGGCTGGTTGATGCCGCATTTGGTGCAGGGTTGGCCGTTAAGTTGAAGCCGGATGATTGCGGCAAGGTTGATCGAATGATCAATATTCTCGAACCGCTCCCGGCCAGAAACATGGCGATGCTGATCACCGCATTGATGGAATTCGGCAGCGTTGGAAAACGCGAAAAATCGCCGTTCAATCTGTGCCCGGTTCCTCCAGAAGCAAAGTAATCCAATGGATGATTGTCTTGCTCCCGAACTGATCGAAATGGCCACACGGGTCATCGCGGCCAATCTTGCTGCCGGACGGCGCATTGCGGTGGCCGAAAGCTGCACTGGCGGGCTTGTTTCTGCGGCCCTTACGTCGATTTCCGGTTCTTCGGCAGTGTTTGAGGCCGGGTTCGTCACTTATTCCAACGAAGCCAAGATCGAGATGTTGCAGGTTGATACCAATATTCTCGAAACCTTCGGCGCGGTTTCAATCGCGACGGCCTGGGGCATGGCGCAGGGCGCACTTGCCCGTTCGACCGCCGATGTTGCTGTTGCGATTACCGGTGTCGCCGGTCCTAACGGCGGCACTGACAAAAAACCTGTAGGAACGGTGGTTTTCGCCCGCGCGCTGAGGGACGCAAGTCCGGAAGACGTCATCGCTGACACCCGTCAGTTTGGCAATATTGGCCGGGGCCCGATCCGGCTTCAGGCAGCGCTGGTCGCGCTTGAACTGCTGCTGCCATAGAGCGTTTCAGCCCGCCCTACAAAGGCATCCGTCATTTTCCTCAGAGCCCGTTCGAAGACTTGCCCTGCAAGCGCCTCGAATATTTTTGATTTGAATGCAAAATCGACAGCGAAATCGATTGTCGACCCTCCGCCCGGCAGATCGTCAAAACGCCATTCGTTGTGGAGGAACCTGAGCGGACCGTCGACATAGTCGACCGCGATGCGCGATGGACGGGACTTGATGACGCGCGATGTGAAATTTTCGCGCAAACCTTTGAACCCGACAATCAGGTCCGCGATCATTTCAGTCTCGCTGTTCGAACGCACCCGCACCGCACTGACCCAGGGCAGGAATTCGCCATAGCGTGCCACATCGGCCACCAGATCGAACATCTGTGCGGCCGACCACGGCAACGCCCGCGTCTCGCTATGCTTTGGCATGTGCCAGTTGCCGGGACCGGGCGTCCTGCATCGCGGCAAAATCACGATCGGCATGATAACTCGAACGGGTCAGCGGGCTCGATGCAACGAGCAGAAAGCCCTTGGCCCGAGCGATCGCTGCATAGGCATCGAAAGCCTGAGGCGTCACGAAATCGATGACCTTGGCATGCCGCGGTGTCGGCTGAAGATACTGCCCCATCGTAAGGAAATCGACATCGGCCGAGCGCATATCGTCCATCACCTGATGAACCTCCAGTCGCTCCTCCCCCAGCCCCATCATCACGCCGGATTTGGTGAAGATCGACGGATCATGCCGCTTCACGCTCTCCAGCAGCCTTAGCGAGGCATAGTAGCGCGCGCCGGGCCGGATCGTTGGATAGAGCCGGGGCACCGTTTCCAGATTATGATTATAAACGTCTGGCCGCGCGGTGATAATCGCCTCAACGGCGCTTTGGGCCTTGTTGCGGAAATCGGGTGTGAGAATCTCGATCGTGGTCATCGGCGTCGTCCGCCGCAGGGCCTCGATCA
>JANLQV010000439.1:0-8809 GCA_031368025.1 Sphingomonadales bacterium
TCATTTTCCTGCGCCGCAGCCGATGTCGCTATCAGCACTAAAAATACACAAACGAAGCCGTTCTTCAGGTTCCAACCAAATCGCATCTCTTCGCTCCCCCCAATCAAGAAAAAGTCACCTTGCCGACTCTCCGTCGAGAAAGAGCAACCAAAAATTGTTATGCTGATCGGGTCTGAATGGCGATTGTTCCGGGAAAAGGCGCCGTTGTCTGCCCGTGGGTCGTTGCGGATGCGACCTTACAAAATGACCTCTTGCTACGCAGACTATCTCTGCACCGGCATCTGTCAACACTATTGAACTGCTTGGCTGCCAGAGGCTGGATTGTTCGTTGACCCGGACTGCGGGTTTGTCGATAGCAGCGGTGAGTAACAAGGGGTTAGGATTTGGCCATTCCAGTCACGATGATTGCAGTTGACCCCGCCGGGCCCGGCGGCCCCGAAGTATTGCAGCCCGTTGAGCGCGCCGTGCCCGTTCCGACCAAGGGCGAAGTTCTTATCAAGGTGGCCGCCGCTGGCGTCAACCGGCCCGATGTTCTTCAGCGCCGTGGCATGTATCCGCCGCCGCCGGGTGCACCAAGCGTGCCGGGGCTTGAAATTGCCGGTATTATCGTGGCGGTAGGCGATGGCGTGCCAGCGGATGTGATGGGGCAGAAGCTCTGCGCGCTCGTCGCAGGCGGCGGTTATGCGGAATATTGCGTGGCCCCTTTAGGTCAGTGCCTGCCGATTCCGGACGCGCTCTCGATGATTGAGGCGGCGGCGATTCCCGAAACGCTCTTCACGGTGTGGATCAATTTGTTCGAGCGCGCCTACGCGGTTGAGGGCGACACGGTCCTCGTCCACGGCGGCACGAGTGGCATCGGCACGATGGCGATTGCGCTGGGCAAGCTGTTTGGCCTGACAGTCATCGTCACCTGCGGATCAGACGAAAAATGCGCCCGCGCTCGCGAATTGGGGGCGGATCACGCGATCAACTACGCTACGCAGGATTTCGTTGCCAAAGTGCAGGCGATCACTGGCGGTAAGGGTGTCCAGGCGGTCCTCGATATGGTCGGCGGTGACTATATGCCACGCAACATGCAGTGCCTTGCCGACGATGGCCGCCACGTGACGATTGCTGTCCAGCGCGGCATCACGGCTGAAATCAACATCGCGATGATCATGATGAAGCGACTGACGCTGACAGGTTCCACGCTGCGGGCACGGCCCGTCTCGTTCAAGACGCTGGTCGCTGAAGAGCTGATGCGCGTCGTCTGGCCGCATGTCGTGGCAGGCAAGCTGAAACCCGTGATCGACAAAACCTTCCCGCTTTCCGAAGCCGCCGCTGCACATGCGCGGATGGAGGGCGGCGATCATGTGGGTAAGATTGTGCTGGTGGTTTGAGACTGTCACCAAGCCGTAACGGCTAGCGATTCATTCTGTCATACAATTACCCCATAGGCTCCGCCTGACGCCGGTTTTGTGCGGGAGGGTATGGTTTTGTCGGATCCGACACCGATCAAGGGGCGGCTGGCCGAGGCAGGCGGCGGTCGCACCCGCTATCGCACCATCTGGATCAGCGACATCCATCTGGGCACGCGCGGCTGCAATGCGCGGATGCTGATCGACTTTCTCGACCATACCGACAGCGAGACGCTCTATCTGGTCGGCGACATCATCGACGGATGGCGGCTCAAGAAGCGTTTTTACTGGCCCGCGCTTCACAACGATGTCGTGCTGCGGTTGATGAAGCGGGCCAAGCGCGGGACGCGGGTGGTCTATATCCCCGGCAATCATGACGAGATGTTCCGTCAATTCTCCGGGCTGAATTTTGGTGGAGTCGAAATTCGCCGCAAAGCGATCCACGAAACCGCCGACGGACGCCGCCTGCTAGTGCTTCATGGCGACGAATTCGACACGATCATGCTCGCCCATCGTTGGCTCGCGTTCGTGGGAGACGCTGCATACGGGCTTCTTCTACGACTGAATGTTGTCGTGAATCGCGTCCGCCAGCAATTCGATTTGCCCTATTGGTCGCTCTCCAAGATGGCCAAACACAAGGTCAAGAACGCGGTCGAATTCATCTCGCGCTACGAGGAAGTGGTGGCGCGCGCTGCCGCGGTGCGAGGCGTGGATGGCGTGGTTTGCGGTCATATTCATACCGCCGAAATCCGCCAGATTGGCGACGTCGTCTATTATAATGACGGGGACTGGGTGGAAGACTGCACGGCTCTGGTCGAGCATTTCGACGGGCGGATGGAAGTGCTCCACTGGGCCAAAGAGATTGCCCGGCGCGAAACGCCGGTCAGGATTGCAGCATGAGGATCGCCATCCTCACAGATGCGTGGACGCCGCAAGTCAATGGAGTGGTGCGCACGCTTCAGGCGGTGCGTTCGGAACTGGAGGCACGCGGGCATGAAGTTCTGGTGATTTCGCCCGAGCAGTTCCGTTCGCTGCCTTGCCCGACATATCCCGAAATCCGGCTCGCCCTGGTCTCGTCGGGTGCTGTCGGTCGGCGACTGGCGGAATTCGGACCGGATGCAATCCATCTTTCGACCGAAGGGCCTTTGTGCGCCGCCGCCCGCCGTTGGTGCTTGCGGCATGGCCTGGCCTTTACCACAGCCTATCACACCCAGTTTCCGGACTATCTTGCCAAGCGTACGGGATTGCCGGTGGGCCTGTTCTGGAAATATATCCGGCGTTTCCACCGCCCGGCTCACGCTGTACTTGCATCGACGGAGTCGGTGCGTGGCCAGCTTGAAGAGCAGGGGATCGGGCCGGTGCGCCGTTGGGGACGCGGCGTGGATCTGACAAGCTTCAAACCTGACACGCCACCTCCCGCTGAATTCGCCAATCTGCTGCGCCCCATCCTCCTTTATGTCGGGCGGGTAGCGGTGGAAAAGAATATCGCCGCCTTCCTGGCCTGTGATCATGCAGGCACCAAGGTTGTGGTCGGGGATGGCCCCGCGCTGAAGGCGCTCGCGACAAGATTTCCCGAAACCCGGTTCCTGGGTGCGCTCTCCGGCCGTGCCCTGGCGGGTGCCTACGCCGGCGCAGATGTTTTTGTTTTTCCCAGCCTCACCGATACATTCGGTTTGGTCATGATTGAGGCGCTTGCCTGCGGCACACCGGTTGCCGCTTATCCAGTCAGCGGGCCGCAGGATATTGTGACGCCAGCGGTCGGTGCGCTAGACAAAGATCTTTCTTCAGCAATCGGGGCCGCACTGGGCCGTAGTCGATTGGCCTGCCAAAGCTATGGCAGGCAGTTCAGTTGGGCGGCAAGCGCGACCCAATTCCTTGACGCATTGGTGCTGACCCGCGCCAATGCGGGGCACGGCATTCCGGCATTGACCTGAACCCTCTTGCCCTTGCTTGCTGTCAGGACTAAGCGATCAAGCCATACATGGCCGCTCCGCAAGGGGCGGCCCTTCTTTTGTCTGAAAGGTTTTTCCATGGCCCAGCCGCTCATGCCCCATGCGACCGCATCATGGCTGGTCGACAACACGGCGCTGTCGTTTGAACAGATCACCAAATTCTGTGGTCTCCACATTCTCGAGGTGCAGGCCATCGCCGATGATCTGGCGGCGACCAAACTGACCGGGCGCGACCCCGTCCGTGCGGGCGAAATCACGCTTGCCGAGATCGAAAAGGGTCAGGCCGACTCCAATTATGAGCTGCAGATGTTTCGCGAGCCCGAACAGGCGACGCGCACCAAGGGGCCGCGCTACACGCCGGTTTCGAAGCGCCAGGACAAGCCGGACGGCATTGCCTGGATCATCCGCAATCACGCCGAAGTCTCGGACGGCCAGATCGGGAAGCTGATCGGCACGACGCGCAACACGATCCAGGCGATCCGTGAACGGACCCATTGGAACATCGTCGATATTGTGCCCAAGGATCCGGTGACGCTTGGCCTGTGCACCCAGCGCGAACTGGATGCGGTGGTCAAGAAGGCCGCCAAGCTCAAGGGCATTGAGGCGCAGGCCGATGGCAAGCTTGAGGGTGATCGCGCCGCGCTGATCGAGGAATTGCGGAACGAGCGGGATGTCGCTGCCCGTGCCGCCGAAGCTGCTGCGAATGGCGAGGAAGCCCCGGTTGCGCGCGTCGAGCACAACGCCGAGACATTGTTCAAGCGTTGAACGAACAGCCCAACTACGATGCGTCGCTCGTCCATGACGAGAGCTATCTGGCGACCAGCCACAAGGGGCTGAGCTACCCGTTCGGCGATCACGCGCCGGGTGCGGGAGAACTGACCCGTATCGCAGACGGCATAAGCTGGGCGCGCATTCCGATGCCGGGATCGCTCGGTCATATCAATAGCTGGCTGCTTGATGATGCGGACGGCTTGATCGCGGTTGATACGGGCATGCAGCTGACAATGTGCAGCGATGCCTGGAAGGCGCTTTTTGCCGGTGCGATGGCCGATACGAAGCTGACACGAGTGATCTGCACCCATTTGCATCCCGATCATATCGGGTTGGCTGGATGGCTTACAAAACGGTTTGGTGTGGACCTTTGGATGACACGCGGTGAATGGCTCACCGCCCGAATGCTGATCGCCGATGCGCGCGATGAGGTTCCCGAAGAAGCGATCATCAACCAGCGCGGCGCGGGTTGGGGCGATGATGTGCTCGAAGAAACGCGCAGCAAGGGCTGGGGTCGTTTTGGCCGGATGGTCTATCCCATGCCGGTTAGTTTTCGGCGCTTGCAGGATGGCGATGTGCTCGATCTGGGTGGCAATATCTGGCGGGTCGTGGTCGGATCGGGGCATAGCCCGGAACATGCTTGCCTGCTGAACGAACGCTCGGGCGTGCTCGTTTCCGGCGATCAGGTGCTGCCGCGGATCAGCTCTAACGTCTCGATCAACATCACCGAGCCTTATGCCGATCCGCTGGGTGAATGGCTGGCCTCGATCGACAAGCTGCTCAACCTGCTGCCGGGCGATTTGCTCGTGTGTCCGGCGCATGGCGAGCCCTTCAAAGGGCTGCACATCCGGCTCGAAGCGCTGCGTGACGAGCATCTCCAAAGGCTCGATGCGCTAACGAGCCACCTCGCCGAACCGCGCCGGGCGGTCGATTGTTTCAGCCAGTTGTTCAACCGCGTGATTGGCGGCGAACATCGCGAGCTGGCGACGGGTGAGGCGCTGGCGCATTTACGGCGGCTGGAACTCGATGGCCGTGCCCGGCGTGAGACGGTGGACGGCGTCTGGTGGTTCCATGCGACCTGACGTGAAGGCGGTTCTTTGGGATTTTGGCGGGGTAATCACGTCTTCTCCGTTTGAGGCCTTTGCCCGCTATGAAGCGGAACGCGCGTTACCGGTCGATACGATCCGCCGGATCAACGCGACCAATCCGGACAGCAATGCCTGGGCCCGGTTCGAGCGCGCGGAAATCGATGCAGCGGCATTCAATGCCCTGTTTGCCGATGAAGCCGCCGCCGTTGGCCATCATATTCCCGGCGCAGATATTCTTGGCCTGCTTTCGGGCGATATACGGCCCGCCATGGTTGCAGCGATTGACGCGATAAAGGCCGCAGGGTTGAAGACCGGCTGCATTACAAACAACGTCCCGACCGGCCAAGGCGCAGGCATGGCGCGCAACGAGGACAAGGCCAGACAGATCGCCGCGATCATGGCCCGTTTCGACCATGTGATCGAAAGCTCGAAGATCGGGATCCGCAAGCCCGATCCGCGTATTTACCTGTTGATGTGCGATGCGCTTGGCATATCGCCCCTGCACTGCATCTACCTTGATGATCTCGGCATCAACTGCAAGCCCGCGGCGGCGCTGGGCATGTATGCGATCAAAGTCACGGAGGAACGGCAGGCGTTGGCTGACCTGACCGAAGCGGTCGGCCTGACCCTATCCGCTTGACCCCGCGAAGCCGCAAGGCCAGAGAAACGGACCATGTCAGAACACGTCTCTACCCTGTCGTTCGAAGAAGCCCTCAAAGAGCTTGAAAGCATAGTTGCGCGACTCGAATCGGGGGACGTAAGTCTCGATGAATCAATCACGCTCTACACAAAGGGCGATGCCCTGCGGGCGCAATGCGAGGCACGACTCAAAGACGCACAGGCGCGGATCGAAAAGATCAGTCTGGGTGCCGATGGCCGTCCGGCCGGCATCGAACCCTTTGATGGCGGCTGACGCGACGATGGCAACTGCTTCGCTTGGCCTGCACGCCGCGCTCGACCGTATTTCAGCGGCGATGGACCGACAGTTTGACCTTTTGCTGTCAGTGCCGGACGATCCGCGTCGCAAGCTGTTCGAAGCCATGCGTCATGCCACCATAGGCGGAGGAAAGCGGCTTCGTCCGCTCCTCGTTACGGCATCATGTGACCTTTTCAATGTCGATGAAAATGCAGCATTGCGCGTTGCTACGGCGATCGAGTGTATCCATGTCTACTCGCTGGTTCATGATGATCTGCCGGCAATGGACGACGATGACATGCGCCGCGGCAAGCCGACAGTCCACAAGGCTTTTGACGAGGCGACTGCCATATTGGCCGGCGATTCGCTCCATGCTCTGGCCTTTGAACTTTTGGCCGACGAGGCTACACATAGCGATCCGTTCGTTCGGGCCGAACTGGTGCTTGAACTTGCACGGGCGAGCGGGCCGGACGGGATGGCCGGTGGCCAGATGATGGATCTCGAAGCCGACAAAGCGACCTATGACCTGCAAACGGTGACCCGGCTTCAACAGCTGAAGACAGGCGCGCTGATCGGTTTTTGCCTTGAGGCGGGTGCCATTATGGGCCGATTGCCGCCCGAAGGACGTGCGCCGCTGCGCGGCTATGCGCGCGATGTCGGCCTTGCATTCCAGATTGCCGATGACATTCTCGATGTTGAAGGCAACGAAGCGATTGCCGGCAAGGCTTTGGGGAAAGACCTGGCTGCGGGCAAGGCGACCTTCCTTTCGCTTCTTGGCCTTGGGCGGGCCAAAATGCAGGCTCAGGCGCTGATCGATCAGGCGATTGCCCATCTGGGCCAATACGGCACCGAGGCCGATTTGCTGCGCGAAGTCGCGCGTTACACGATAGAGAGGGACAGGTGATGACACGCATCGGTGTTTATCCCGGCACATTCGATCCGGTCACGCTCGGGCATATGGATATCATCCGTCGTGGCGCGAAACTGGTCGATCGGCTGATCATCGGCGTCACAACCAATCCTTCGAAATCGCCCATGTTCTCGGTCGATGAACGGCTGTCGATGGTGCGCCGCGAAGTTGCTGGCGTTCCTGGGGAGATCGATGTTGTGGCATTTGATGCCCTGCTGATGAAGTTTGCAAATGACCAGAAGGCGTCGGTCATCGTCCGCGGCCTGCGCGCTGTCGCCGATTTCGAATATGAGTATCAGATGGCCGGCATGAACCAGCAGCTCAATGCCGAAATTGAGACCGTGTTCCTGATGGCCGATGTGGCTCTGCAGCCCATTGCGTCCAAGCTGGTCAAGGAAATCGCGATCTATGGGGGTGACATCCACAAATTTGTCGCGCCGGCGGTGGAAAAAGATGTTGTTGCGCGTGTCGCACTGATTGGTCGCAAAGGCGACTAGTTCGGTTTGCGTTCATCCGCGCGGTCATACAAGGTTCCCGTGAATGACGAGAGGGTTTCGATGCGTTTGATCAAGCTGGTTTTTTTGTGGCTGGGCCTTTTGGCCGGGGTCGCCGTTGCGCAAACACCCGCGCCGCCGCTGGCGGCACCCGCGCCGGATCCTCAAAATATCCTTCATCTCCAGCTGTCGACGGGCGGAGAGGTGATCATCCTGATGCGGCCGGACAAGGCACCGGCGAGTGTCGCGCGCGTTCGCACACTGTCACGTGCGGGCTTCTATGATGGCGTCATCTTCCACCGCGTGATTGAAGGATTCATGGCGCAAACAGGCGATCCCAAAGGCACGGGGGAGGGCGGATCACCGCTTCCCGATCTCAAGGCCGAATTCAACGATCTGCCGCATTTGCGCGGGGTCGTCTCGATGGCGCGGACTGACTTGCCCGATACGGCCAACAGCCAGTTCTTTATCTGCTTCCAGCCGACCGTTCGCCTTGATGGAAAATACACTGCATTCGGCCGCGTCACTTCGGGCATGCAATATGTCGATGCCATCACCCGGGGCGATACCGACGGGCGGGTTGTGGACAATCCGTCAAAGATCGTTCGTGCCTGGATCGAGGCAGACGGGCCAAACGCGCCGCACGTGCCGTTGGTAATTCCCGTAGCGCCGCCAGCTGTTGCTGTGCCGGCTCCGGCACCTGCGCCTGCGACCGAGGCTCCCAAGCCCAACAACTGATGCGCGTCGATCTGTTCGATTTCAAACTGCCGCCGGAATGCATCGCGCTCCGGCCGGCAGTGCCGCGCGATTCGGCCCGGATGCTTGTCCTCGATGGTGGCAGGATGCGCGATTGCGTTGTCACGGATTTGCCCGGCCTTCTGCGCGCGGGAGATTGTCTGGTCTTCAACGATACGCGTGTGATCCCCGCCCAACTTGAAGGGCGGCGGGGCGAGGCCCGGATCGGGGCGACCCTTCACAAGCGCGAAGGATTGCGAAACTGGCGGGCCTTCATCCGCAACGCCAAGCGCTTGCGTGAAGAGGACTTGATCGATTTCGGACAAGGCGTTTTCGCCAAGGCGTCGGCGCGCGGCGAAGACGGGAGCTGGCTTTTGTCCTTTGCCGGGGATGAGTTGGTCGAAGTGCTTTTGGCGCGCGCCGGGACAATGCCGCTACCGCCCTATATTGCAGGCAAGCGACCGACTGACGAACGCGACGCCGAGGATTACCAGACCATGTTCGCTGACCAGCCCGGCGCTGTCGCAGCGCCGACGGCCGCGCTGC
>JANLQV010000457.1:0-12753 GCA_031368025.1 Sphingomonadales bacterium
TGACGGGCTTCAGCTGGTTTTCACTTATGCCCTGCGCTCACTGGGCGATCAGGTGGTGGCGGGGCTCAACAGTATCATCGCGTTCTTTGTCGTCACGATTGCGCTTGGTTCGTGGCTGATCGCAAGCGGAATGGGCCCAATCGCGCTCGTCTGGTGCGTCGGGATCAGCATGCTGGTTTGCGCCGTGTTGCAGGGCGGCAGGCTGATCTGGTTCAGTTCGCCGCTGCGCCTGAAAAGCTCAGATTGAGTTCACGCGCGCCTTTGGGCACATCGACTTCGGCCGAATTGAACTCGGCAGAGCCATTTGGCCCAATCGACCGGCGCGGCGGCGTGATCGTCCAGCTATAGACCACACGACCCTGGGCATCGCGCAATTCCGCCAGGATGTCAGGGACACGCTGGCGCTGGCCGGTTGGGTTGACCACTCGCCCGCTGACCGCAAACAGCTCATTCCCGCTTTCGAGCGTCCGCCGCTCAGGCTTGCGCGGCACCTCTAGCAGCAGCGGCACATCAACCGATCCGATCGGCAGCCCAAGCTGTGCAACAAAGCTTGGCGTGCCGAAATACTGGATCGCGAAGATTCCGCCCAGCAGCAGGATTGCGGCGGAGACAGCCGCGACGGTCCAGCGCCGCGTCGGATTGGCTCGGGGCCGAAAGGGTGGGCGGTGAGCGAAGGGATCGGGGTATTGTGCTGTGTCGTCTGCGCTCGCTTGCCACGGCGTCGCTGGCGCGGACGGCTCGGCAGCGACCGGTGGGACCGGATGCGGTGCGACAACAGACGGTGCCGGAACTGGCGCAGGGACAGGCAATTCTGCAGGGCGTGTGACTGCGATCTGCGCGCCTTCGGTAAACCAGCTGTGCTTGCACGACGCACAACGGACCTGGCGGCCATTGGGGCCCACAGCCGTGTCCGGCACAAGATAACGGGTTTTGCAGGCCGGACAGGAAAGGATCATTGCGTGCGATGCGCCCCAGGAAACCCTGCCCTAAGCACCGAACGGCACTCTGTTGCAAGTCTAGAAGGCGTTTCTGCCACGGCTCATCGCCAAGTCGTGCTTTACGTGCGGGTTGCTGCAGGGCAAGGGAGAGGCGGGGGAAAGCTGCGACAGAATTATGGCGACGATCATCCAGTTTGAAAATGTCGGGTTGCGCTACGGGACAGGCGCCGAAACCCTTTCCGATATAAGCTTTTCGCTTGGAAAGGGCGGTTTCTATTTTCTCACAGGGGCATCGGGCGCTGGCAAGACCTCGCTGCTGAGGCTTTTGTTTCTCGCCCAGCGGCCCAGCCGCGGTCTGATCCGGTTGTTTGGTGAGGATATGGTGACTTTGGCGCGTGATCGCCTGCCATTGTTCCGCCGAAGGATCGGAGTCGTTTTTCAGGATTTCCGTCTGATTCCGCATCTTTCTGCGTTTGACAATGTTGCGCTTCCCTTGCGCGTCGCAGGCGCCGCCGAACGCGAGATCGCACAGCCGGTCAACGAAATGCTGGCTTGGGTGGGCCTTGCGGACCGGGCCAGCGCGCGACCTGCAACGCTTTCAGGCGGCGAACAGCAACGGGTCGCCATTGCCAGGGCCGTGATCGGGCGGCCGGACATATTGGTCGCGGATGAACCGACCGGCAATGTTGACCCGGAAATGGCCGCGCGGCTGCTTTATCTGTTCGACGCGCTCAACAAACTGGGAACGACCGTGGTCGTTGCCACCCATGATCTTCATTTGCTGAGCCGGATCGGCACCGCGACCATGATGCACCTTGATGCCGGGCAGCTGCAGGATCCGACGGGTGCGCTGCGTTATCCGCCGCGCCGCGAGGAGCTGGCCTGAGCAATGAGCTTTTTCCGGACCAATCCGGCGGATCGCCGCCTGTTGCAGGAAGGGCGACTTGCCGGGCCGATGCCCTGGGTCATTGCGATCATGATGTTCCTGAGCGTGCTGGCCGCCGCCGCCGGTCTCGCTCTCGGGTCCGCTGCGCAAGGGTTGAGCGCGGATCTTGCCGGGCGGCTGACAGTCCAGTTTTCGGAAGCCAATCCGGTCTTGAGGGAAACCGGCAAGCAAGCGATCCTGTCGGAACTTGGGCGTCTTGGCGTCGTCCGGGCGGCCGAACCGGTGAGCGAGGAACGGCTTGCCGCCCTGCTCGATCCGTGGCTGGGGCCCGAAAGTCGTGATGCCGATCTGCCCATGCCTGCGTTAATCGATGTTGAGTTGCGCCGCGGGGGCGCCGCCGATGTCGAAGACGTCCGGCAGGCAGTGCAACGCGCCGCCCCCGGCGCGCGGGTCGATGAACACGCGCGGTGGCTCGCGCCGCGCGCCAGCCTGCTGCAATCGCTTAAATGGCTCTCGGCAGCGCTGGTCATGCTGATGACTGCCGCAACAGCAGCCACAGTCGTGCTTGCCGCGCGCGCTGCTCTCAATACGCATCGATCAGTGATCGAAGTGATGCATTTGCTCGGATCAACCGATGGGCAGGTGGCCGGCCTGTTCCAGCGACGAATCGGTCTCGATGCGCTTTTCGGGGGTGTCGCGGGGCTGATTGTCGCGTTGGCCGTGCTGTTCCTGATCGGCAACCGGATGACCGCGATCGGATCCGGTTTGCTGGGATCGGCGGCGCTCAATGGGGTCGACTGGATCGTCATTCTTGCCCTGCCGCTGCTTGGGACAATGCTCGCGACACTCGCAGCGCGCCTTACGATCCTCTTTGCCCTAAGGCGCATCCTGTGATTCGCCGTCTCATCTCGCTGGTCCTGATTGCCTGGTTGCTCGGGCTGGCATGGTTTGTCGTCAGCCTGCCGCGTCCGGCGGGCGATGCGAAGACCGATGCCATTGTTGTGCTGACAGGCGGGCCGGGCCGCATCCAGCGCGGGCTCGATGCGCTTGCCAGCGGGCAGGCAAAACGGCTGCTGGTTTCAGGAGTTGACCCGGCGGTGCAGCTCGATGAGCTGGCCCAGCTTCAGAAGGCACCGGCGCACCTGTTCGAATGCTGCGTCGATCTTGGCAAGGATGCCGTCGACACGCGGTCAAACGCGGTCGAGGCGGCAGTATGGCTCAAGCGCAAGCATTTCCGCTCGGTCCGGCTGGTCACGACCGACTGGCACATGCCCCGCGCCCGGTTTGAACTTCAGCGGGCGGTTGGAAGGGAGGTGGTCGTGATCTCCGATGCCGTAGACAGCGCACCCGGCCTCGTGACGCTCTTTGCCGAATACAACAAATACCTGCTGCGACGGGTTTCGGCGTTGCTTGGCGTATAATTGATGGCCCTGGTCCGCTCGTTGTTCTTTGTTGCAATTTTCTATCCTGGTAGCGTCATCATGGTGCTGGCGGCGCTGGCCTCGGTTCCGTTCGGGCAGGAGGCCGTGATTGCCAGTTCGCGGCGCTGGGCGCTGTGGCATCGCTGGTGCGCGCGCTGGATATTGGGAATCCGGTCGCGGGTCATCGGTCATTTGCCCCAGCAAGGCGTGCTTTATGCAATCAAGCACGAGGCCATGTTCGAAACCATCGAGACTCTGGTGATTTTCGATCGGCCGGTGGTGGTGATGAAGCAGGAACTTCTCGACGTGTTTGGTTGGGGGCACGTTGCACGCAAGCTCGGCGTTATCCCCGTCGATCGCGAAGCCGGGGCAGCGGCGATGCGGCGGATGATTGCCGCAGCCAAGATCGCCAAGGAGAGCAATCGGCCGGTCGTCCTGTTTCCCGAAGGAACCCGCGTGGCGCACGGCGAACGGCCGGAATTGAGAGCGGGCTTTGCCGGTCTCTACAAGGTTCTGGGCCTGCCCGTGGTGCCGCTGGCGCTCGATTCAGGAAAGGTCTGGCCGCGCGGATTTGTAAAATATCCCGGAGTCGTGACGCTGAAGGTCGGTGAAACCATTCCCCCCGGCCTGCCCCGCGCCGAAGCAGAGGCGCGGGTTCATGCGGCGATCAACGCGCTGAACGATTGAGCCGGCTTTCAGTGATCGGCGCGCCCGAAATCGGGCCGGTCATCATCCTGGCCCTGTTCGATGATGCTCCGCCGCACCGCCCTCGTCCGCGTGAACAGGTCGAACAGCGCATCGCCATCGCCCCAGCGGATGGCCCGCTGGAGCGCGGTCAGGTCTTCGGAAAAACGCTGGAGCGTTTCAAGCACCGCATCCGTGTTGGACAGGAACACGTCGCGCCACATCGTTGGGTCCGATGCTGCGATGCGCGTGAAATCGCGAAAACCACCGGCTGAATATTTGATCACTTCGGATTGGGTCACGGCTTCAAGATCTGATGCGGTGCCGACGATCGTATAGGCGATAAGGTGCGGCAAATGGCTGGTAATCGCCAGCACCAGATCGTGATGCTGCGCATCCATCACATCGACATTCGCGCCAATCCGCTCCCAGAACGCCTGAAGCTGCGCGACTTTGCCAGGGGCTGTGCCTTCGGGCGGGGTCAGGATACACCAGCGATTGTGGAACAGCGCCGCAAATCCAGCCTCGGGCCCGCTGCGTTCGGTGCCGGCAACAGGATGGGCCGGAATGATGATCCGGCCGGGAAGGGCTGCGGTCAGGGCAGCGATCACACTGGCCTTGGACGAACCGACATCGCTGATGACGGCCTCGGGCGGCAAATCATCGGCAATGCTCAACGCGACTTCGCCCATGACGCCGACGGGGACGCACAGGATGACGAGTTCGGCATCCGTGACGGCGGCGCCCGCAGTATCAGTGACATCGTCAACCAGCTTGAGCGCCCTGACCGTTTCGCGGACTTCCGCGCTGCCATCATGGCCTGTGAGCGTGACGCCCGGCATGTGCGCCTTCACGGCGCGCGCGATCGAAGAGCCGATCAACCCAAGCCCGATGATCGAAACGCGCGCGAAAGGCAGCATCAGGCCGCTTCTTCCACAATCTGCCGCAGCGCTGCGGCCAGCCCGCGTGTTTCATCCTCAGTGCCGATGGTGATCCTCAGTCCCTGGGGGAGCCCCTGATTGGGGAGCCAGCGGGTAATAAACCCAAGCTCCATCAGGCGGTGATAGGCTGTCTCGCCTGTGACTGCGCCTTCGAACAGCACGAGCAGGAAATTGGCCTTGCTGTTGACCGTGCGCAGCCCCGCATTGCCCAGCTTGGCGACTTCGTTCGTCAGCCAGGTGCGCCACTGCGCATTGTGCGTGCGGCTCTTTGCGACGAACTCTCCATCACCAAGCGCGGCAATGGCTGCACACTGGCCGGCAATGGTGATGTTGAAGGGCAGGCGGATCCGTTGCATCGCCTCGACGATCGGGGCGGCAGCATAGCCCCAGCCGATCCGTTCGGCAGCGAGGCCATAGATTTTTGAGAAAGTGCGCGTGACCAGCACGTTCGAGGCCGTCTGCGCCAATGCCATCCCGCCATCATCCTCGTCCGCTTCGAGATATTCGGCATAGGCGTGGTCGAGCACGAGAAGCACGTGATCGGGCAATCCGGCGTGGAGCCGCGCAATTTCGTCGCGTGTTGTGTATGTGCTGGTCGGGTTGTTGGGGTTGGCAAGGAAGACGATCCGGGTCCGGTCGGTGATCGCAGCCAGAATCGCGTCGACATCGGTCGCATAGTCATTGTCCGGTGCGATTACCGGTGTCGCGCCGACGCGCCGTGTTGCGATTTCGTACACCGCAAAGCCGTATTTCACATAGACGATTTCATCGCCCGGGCCAGCGAATGCGCCCGCCGCCTGATGCAGCACTTCATCGGATCCAGTGCCGTAAATGATCCGGGCGGGATCGAGGCCATAATGCGCGGCAATCGCCTCACGCAAGGCCGTGGCGCCGCCATCGGGATAGCGTTCGAGCCCCCCGGCCTGTGCGGCAAAGGCGGCACGCGCCTTCTCACTCGTCCCGAGAGGATTCTCGTTCGAAGACAGCTTGGCTGCTTTGGCGCCGCTATCGGTCGTCGATTTGCCGGGGACATAGGGATGGATCGCCGCGATCCAGTCTTTGGGTGTGGGTCCTGCCATGATGGGCGCGGCTCTAGGGGCTGGCGAACCGCGGGTCAATTTCGGCCACCGGTTGTGCAGAATTTTGGCACACCGGCTCAGTCTTTTGGTCTTGCGGAATAGGATTTGTTCGTCGAATGTTCCCTTACCCGATTCGTTCGGCGGGTTCTTTGAAACTGTGAAGAGATTGAAAATCAGCCGCTTTGCGGGCGGTCCCTGCGAGACCTGTGAGTCGGGCCCGTTGACGCGCGGCAGCCGACGCCCTAGCCCCCGCCCCGTGTCAGACGCGTTTGGCCTTGATCGTCATATTGTGCTGCCCGGGCCGCTCCTGCTCGATGGCGGTGCGGCGCTTGCGCCGGTCGAAATCGCTTACGAAACATATGGGACGCTCAACCCCGATGCTTCGAATGCGATCCTGTTGTGCCACGCGCTGACCCTTGACCAGCATGTCGCATCCGACCATCCGATCACCGGAAAACCGGGCTGGTGGACGCGGATGGTGGGTCCGGGCAAGCCGATCGATACGGATCGTTTCTGCGTCATTTGCCCCAATGTGATCGGCAGTTGCATGGGATCTTCGGGGCCGGAATCCAAGGCTCCGGATGGCAAGCCTTGGGGGATGCGGTTCCCGGTGATCACGATCCGCGACATGGTGCGGGCGCAAGCCTTGCTGCTCGATCATCTCGGCATCGCGCGGCTCTTTGCCGTGGTCGGCGGTTCGATGGGCGGGATGCAGGCCTTGAGCTGGGCGGCGACCTGGCCTGAGCGGGTGGCGTCGGCAGTCGTCATTGCGGCGACCGCGCGGCATTCGGCCCAGAATATTGCGTTTCACGAAGTCGGGCGACAGGCGATCATGGCCGATCCCGATTGGTGCGGTGGCGATTATCACGGCAATGGCAAATCCCCCGATGCAGGCCTTGCGGTGGCGCGGATGGCCGCGCACATCACCTATTTGTCCGAACAGGGGCTGACGGAAAAGTTCGGGCGGCGTCTGCAGGATCGTGACGCCAAGACGTTTGGCTTTGATGCGGATTTTCAGGTCGAAAGCTATTTGCGGCATCAGGGATTGAGCTTCACCGACCGGTTCGATGCCAATAGCTATCTCTATATCACGCGGGCGATGGACTATTTCGACCTTGCCGAAGAACATGGCGGGCATCTGGCCAACGCGTTCAAGGGGGCAACGACGCGCTTCTGCCTGATCAGTTTCGATACCGACTGGCTCTATCCCACGGCGGAAAGCCGGAGCATTGTCCACGCGCTCAACGCCTCGGGTGCGCCGGTCAGTTTTGTGGAACTGTCCGCGCCGTTCGGGCATGACAGCTTCCTCTTGAACGTGCCGGAGCTTGACCGGGTTGTGCGCGGATTCCTGGGAGCTGGGATCCGCGAAGTTGAGGCGGGGCGATGAACGCGCTTCCCCCAGGCTATGTGCTGACGGACGATCCGTCCGCGACTGATCCCGTGGCGACACATGCCTATCTCACGACGAGTTATTGGGCCGAAGGCATTCCGCTTGAGACGGTTGCGCGTTCGATCAAGGGATCCTTCTGCATTGCCGTTCTCAAGGACGGCGCGCAGATCGGCTTTGCCCGCATTATCAGCGATTTCGCGACCTTCGCCTATCTCGCCGATGTCTATGTGCTTGAGGCGCATCGCGGATTGGGAATCGCTCAAGCCATGCTGGCCTATCTGGTCGAGCACCCGCGGCTGCAGGGGCTGAGGCGCTGGGCGCTGTTCACCAAGGACGCCCAGCCGCTTTATGCGCGCTTCGGCTGGGCGCAATATCCAACGCCCGAGCGGATGATGACGCGCGATGTTGCGGATATTTACCGATGAGCGCGCTCCGCCCCGATCTAGCGATTATCGCCAACACTGTGATTCCGGGCACGCGGGTGCTCGATGTCGGGTGCGGCGATGGGGCTTTGATGGCGGCTTTGCGCGATGAGAAGCAGGTCGATGCGCGGGGGATGGAGCTGGATCGCGGCAATGTTTCCGAATGCGTCGCGCGCGGGCTTTCGGTGATCCAGGGCGATGCCGATACTGATCTGGCCGACTATCCCGAAGGTGCATTCGACTATGCGATCCTGAGCCAGACCTTGCAGACGACGATGCGGCCGGACCTTGTTTTGGAGCAGTTGCTTCGGATCGGGAAGCACGCGTTCGTCTCCTTCCCCAATTTCGCGCACTGGCGAGTGCGTCTCTCGCTGCTGTGGGGCGGACGGATGCCGGTGACGCGGCTGCTCCCGGTCGCGTGGTACGAAACGCCCAACATCCACCACGTCACGATCGACGATTTCCGCGCGCTGGTGGCCGAACGTGGGATCAAGGTTGAAGGCGCGTGGTTCCTGACGGGCGACCAGCTGACCAGCGACGCGGCGGCAAATTTCCGCGCGGAACATGCAGTGTTTTTGTTGTCACGGTGATGCGCCCTCCTCTCCTTTGGGAGAGAAGCTTTAACCGCGCAGGACCGCGCCGAGTTTAGCCGCTGCGGCCACCACAGCAGCACCAATCGCTGACAGCTCAGCTTCGGTGAAGCTTTTCTCCTTGGGTTGCAGTGTCACTTCGATCGCGAGCGAGATCTGGCCTTCGGGCACGCCTTGCCCGGCGAAGCGGTCGAACAGGCGGGCGGCCGTGATCTGAACCTTGTCGGCACCTCGAACGGCGCGAATCAGAGTCTCGGCGGCAAGATCGGCGGGGACGAGAAAGGCAAAATCCCGGGTGACCGACTGGAGCGCAGGAGGCGTAAAATCCGTCCGCATGAAAGCATTGCGATCCTTTGGCGCCCGCTTGGCGGGGATGGCGTCGAGATAGATTTCGGCGACCATCACCGGGCCATCGAGATCGAACGCCTTGGCTGTTGTTGGATGGAGTGTGCCGAAGCTCGCCAGTACGGTCTTGGGGCCAAGCCGGAGCGTGCCCGACTGGCCGGGATGATAATGATCGCCGGCCTCACCCAACACTTGCAAATTGGCCACCGGTGCGCCTGCCGCTTCAAGCAGTGCGATCGCTTCAGCCTTGGCATCGAAGGCATCGAACTTTTCCGCCTTGCCCGAAGCCCAGCCGCGCGGCGCCTTGTCACCGGCGAGCACCACGCCGACGGTCGGGCGTTCGGCATCAGCCAGATAGCGCCGCCCGACTTCGAACAGGCGGACGCTTGTGGCCCCGCGATCCATGTTGCGCTGGGCGGCCGAGAGCAGGCCGGGGAGCAATGATGGCCGCATGACCTTCATATCCTCACTGATCGGATTGGCGAGCGACCACACGCCGCCGCCAAAGGCCGCCGCTTCCTTTTCGGAAAGGAAGGACCAGGTGATCGCCTCATTGAGTCCGCGCGACGCAGCCGTGCGGCGCACCTTACGTTCGATCATTTGTGCGGGTGTTGCGGTGGGCTTGGCAACGCCATCGGCTCGGGCCAAGGGTTCGGCAACCACCATATCGAGGCCGTTGATACGCACGACCTCCTCGACCAGGTCGGCAGGGCCGTCGATGTCACGACGCCATGATGGCACAGTCACGGTCCAGTTGTCAGACACGCCAAAGCCCAGCCGTTCAAGGATCGCCTGCTGGTCGCGATAGGGCAGGTTGATGCCGCCTAGCCTGTCGCACAGTGAAGGATCATATTTGATCACAAGCATCGCGTTCGGCGGCTGGCCAGCGCGGGTGATGCCGCTCGGTAAGCCCCCGCAATGCTCTGTCACCAGCCAGGTTGCGATCGCGATACCCTCTTCAAGGAAGGCAGGATCGACACCGCGCTCGAAACGCTGCCGGGCATCGCTGGTCAGCCCAAGTTTTTGCCCTGTCCGCGCGATATGCTCGGGCGTGAAATAGGCACATTCGATGAGGATATCGGTGGTTGCAGAACTCACGCCTGAATCCTCGCCTCCCATGATGCCGCCAATGTCATGGACGTGCACAGTGTCGGCGATCACGGTCATGGTCTCATCGAGCGTGTAGGTTTTGCCATTGAGCGCCACGACCTGTTCGCCCGGCCGCGCCAGCCGTGCGACCAGCCCGCCCTTCAGCTTGGCCTTGTCATAGACATGCAGAGGGCGACCGAGATCGAGCATCACGAAATTGGTGATATCGACCAGTGCCGAAATGGATTTTTGTCCGGCGGCCTTCAGATGGCGCACCATCCATTTCGGCGATGCTCCGTTGCTGACGCCGCGAACTTCGAGACCGTAAAATGCGGGGCAGCCGTGGAGATCTTCCGTGCGAACATCGGGCCCAGGATCGTCACCGATCACGGGGCGGTCAGGCATACGATAGACTGCGGCGAGCGGCTTCAACGTTCCCAATCCCGCAGCCGCCAGATCGCGCGCAATGCCGCGCACGCCCATGCAATCCTGCCGGTTGGGAGTAATGGCGACATCGATCACGGCATCGTCGAGCCCTGCCCAGTCGGCATAGGTCTGGCCCACAGGCGCGTCGGCGGGCAGTTCGATGATCCCGTCATGATCGTCACCCAGCTCAAGCTCGCGGCTTGAACACATCATGCCGTTCGATTCGACGCCGCGAATCGCTGCAACCTTCAAGACCATTCCGTTCGAGGGCACGACCGCGCCGGGCGCCCCAAAGACGCCGATCAGCCCGGCCCGGGCGTTGGGCGCTCCGCAGACGACCTGCAATGGGCCGTCACCGGCATCGACGCTCAGCACTTGCAGCTTGTCGGCCTGCGGATGCGGCGCGGCGCTCAGCACTTTGGCGATGCGGAAGGCGGCCAGCTTTTCCGCAGGGTTCTCGATGGCTTCAACCTCAAGCCCGATCCGCGTCAGCGTATCGGCTACCGCCTTCAAATCGGCGTCCGTCTCGAGATGCTCTTTGAGCCAGCTCAGCGAGAATTTCATGCGCCGACTCCCCCGCTCAATGTGGGCACATCGAGCGCCGAGAAGCCGTAATGCTTGAGCCAGCGCAAATCGCCGTCGAAAAAGGCACGCAGATCGTCCATCCCGTATTTGAGCATCGCCAGCCGATCGACGCCGGTGCCGAACGCAAAGCCCTGATAGACGTCGGGGTCGAGCCCGCAATTGGCGATCACGCGGCGGTGAACCATGCCGCTGCCCAGCACTTCCATCCAGTTTTCGGTGCCGCCGATGACGCGCTTTCCGTTCACCATACTGTAACCGATGTCGATCTCCGCCGAGGGTTCGGTGAAGGGGAAATAGCTGGGCCGCATGCGGATCGAAACATCGTCACGCTCAAAAAAAGCCTTGAGGAATGTTTCCAGCGTCCATTTGAGATGGCCCAGATGGATATGCTTGTCGATCACCAGCCCCTCGATCTGGTGGAACATCGGGGTGTGCGTCGCGTCACTGTCCGAACGATAGACGCGGCCCGGCGCGATGATCCTGATCGGTGGGGCCTGCGTCATCATCGTGCGGATCTGCACAGGGGAAGTGTGGGTGCGCAGCAACATCTGCTTTTCGCCTCCGGCTGGGGCGGGGAAATAGAATGTGTCGTGCATCGCGCGCGCCGGGTGCGTTTCGGGAATATTGAGTGCGCTGAAATTGTGCCAGTCATCCTCGATCTCGGGGCCGGTCGCGACGGCAAAGCCCATATCGGCGAAGATTTCAGCGAGTTCGTCCATCACCTGGCTGACTGGATGGACGGAGCCTTGCGGCGCTTCGGGCGCGGGCAGGCTCATGTCGAGCCGCTCGGCGGAGAGGCGCTGGTTGAGTTGTGCCGATTCGAGCGCGGCTTTCTTGTCGGCAATGGCGCCGGTCACAGCCTCGCGCAGGCCGTTGATCTGGGGGCCTTGAACCTGTCGCTCTTCGGGCGTCATTCCGCCGAGCGTTTTGAGCAGCGCCGAAACGCTCCCCTGCTTGCCGAGCGCCGCAATGCGGACGGCTTCGAGCGCGTCGAGGCTGTCTGCGGCCGAAATGGCGGCAAGGGTTTCGGTTTCAAGTGTTGCGAGGTCTGTCATCGTGTTCGCCCAATAAGCAAATGGGCGCGAACGGCAATGCCGCCCACGCCCATTTGCGCTTTTACGAAAGAGCGGCTGTTACGCGGCGAGAGCCGGAAGTGCCGCCTTCGCTTGCGCGATGATGGTGCTAAACACTTCGCCTTCGTGCATCGCGATATCGGCCAGGACCTTGCGATCGAGTTCGACACCGGCCAGCTTCAAGCCGTGCATGAATTCGCTGTAGGTCAGCCCTTCGACACGGACGGCCGCGTTGATGCGCTGGATCCACAGGCCACGGAACGTCCGCTTCTTGGCCTTGCGGTCACGATAGGCATATTGCCCGGCCTTTTCGACGGCCTGACGGGCCACGCGAATCGTGTTCTTGCGACGGCCGCGATAGCCCTTGGCCTGTTCGAGGATGTTCTTGTGCTTGGCACGGGTTGTCGTGCCGCGTTTGATGCGAGCCATGTGACGGCCTCCTTATCTCAGGCCGTAGGGCGCCCACGCCTTGACCGCAGCCGTATCGGCTTTGGACAGGACAGTGGTGCCGCGATTCTGGCGGATATACTTGCCATTATGGCTGATGAGCCGGTGGCGTTTTCCGGCAACGCCGTGTTTCAGCTTGCCGGTAGCGGTCAAGGTGAAACGCTTTTTCACCCCGCTCTTGGTCTTCAGTTTGGGCATTTTCGACTCCTGTCCAGGGGTTCGATTGTGAGTCGCCACGGCAGCCCTTCAGCCGGGCGACTCTCGAAGGGACGGGCCTATAGCGGGGGGAAGCGGGAATGGCAACGGGGGGCAGTGATGGCTGGCGGAGGGATTTCCGTCGGTTGCTCCGACTATGGTAGCTGTGCATTGAGGGCGCGACGACTGACCCTTGGAGGAACATGACGCAATTCGATGACTCGCTGGCGCTTGATGTTGTC
>JANLQV010000004.1:0-2908 GCA_031368025.1 Sphingomonadales bacterium
GAGTTTTTCGGCAGGGGAGTGCGTCGTCTTAAGGCTTTCCGATCTTGGCCGCAGAATGTACAAAATTGGTGTCAGGCCCACTTCTATTGGACAGCTTCGAATGCCTCACGTCTCTGCGGTCGAACAAAGAGGCTGATAACCTGACTATGGGCCGTGCGCGTTCGGCGCTCAATGTTGACGACGGCATTCTCGATCTCTGAGGTCTTCAGTTGGTCGTCAAAGTCCAGGCTGGCAGTGGCAATGACTTGCTCAGGGGCGAGGTGCAAGGTGACCACTTGGTTCACGTGGCAAACGCCTGGCTCGGACCGGGCGATCGCGCGGATCGCATCGTTGAGCGCAGGATTAGCCGGTTCGCCGATCAACAGTCCCTTGCTTTCACGCGCTAGAAGCACCGCCACCAAGGCGAGCACAAAACCAATCACGATAGAGCCCGCGCCATCAATTCGCGGATCGTCCAATGTGATGGACAATGCGATTGCGAAGGTCGCGATGATGATGCCAAACAGGGCCGCACTGTCTTCCAGGAGAATGATAAAGGTTGAAGGGTCTTTGCTCCGGCGTATCGATTCCCACCAACTTATTGTGCCGCGGGTTTCGCGGAAGCGGCTAAACGCTGCCCACCAGGAAGCACTTTCAATGGCGAACGCTAGCCCGAGGATGATGAAATTGATCCATGGCTTGGCAATGATTTCAGGGTTGTAAACATGAGCCAGCCCTTCGTAGATTGAAACCCCTGCTCCGCCCATAAAGATCAAGACGGCGACCACGAAGCTCCAGAAATAGAGCTCACGGCCATATCCATAAGGATGAAACTCATCGGCTGCGCGCTTTGATCGCGCGGTTCCGTAAAGCAGCAGACCCTGGTTTCCGGTATCGACCAGCGAGTGTACGCCTTCGGTGAGCATCGAGGAACTGCCGGTCAGGATGGCCGCCCCGAACTTGATCACGGCGATTGCGAAATTGCTTGCCAGCGCGGCGTAAATGACAAATTTTTCAGATCGAAATAAATTCGGATTGGAACCAATTAACGATTGCAACACCGGCGGTGCACCTTTTTGAGCCCTCGCCAGATGCCCATTTTCTGATGTCTCGGATGCTGCGCCAAACAGGGGGGAGGGGGGCAAAGCGCAGCATCCGATTCTGGTTGCCCGGTCAGTAGCGCCGGTCGTCTTCAAATGTCGTAATACGAAGCTGACCACTCAACCGGTCAAGCCGCACATTGATCGCTGCTTCGTCGCCGACTGAGAGTTCACCGTCACGGTTGCGGCTCATATAACGCTCGCTGCGACGGATATAGTTGAGGTCACGCATGGCCCTGTTGGTTTCCGCGCGGTTTAAAGTTCCCTCGCTATTGGCCGACCGAATGTAGCGTTCGAGCCAGGCTTCGCGCGCACGAACTTCGCGCGGCATTCCCGACCCTGGACCATTGGTGCTTGATGGTCTTGCAATCCAGCGACCCTGGCCATCATAATAACCCGAGATTGCCCCGGTATGCCAGCGACCGCGATTGTCATAATAGCCGGGCTGGTCTGCCGACATCCAGACACCCGCACTGTCGCGATGGCCGCTTGCAGCGCCGACCATCCATTTGCCTCTGGAGTCGTAATGGCCCATTGTCGGTCCTGCGATCCAGCGCCCGCGATTGTCGTAATGGCCGCCCGCCGTGCCCGCGATCCATCTGCCGTCACTGTCGTAATAGCCATCAGCGGAAGCTGGTATCCAGCGGCCTTGAGCGTCATAATAACCGGCGGCAGATGCGTCACTGTTTGAGGCGACCCAACGACCTTGCGCGTCGTAATAGCCGTTGGGTGTGCCTTCTACCCATTGATTATTGCGATCATAATAGCCTTTGGCAGCTGAGCGGTCAGCGGTACCCACATGCCAGAGACCCTTGTCATCATAATAGCCGTAAGCATCGCTGCGCCGCCCGGACTGCACGCTTGGATCAGGAATCGGCCCGGTGAATACCCAGCGGCCGCGTGTGTCATAATAGCCAGAGGCGTTTCCAGCGTGCCAGCGCGTGTCGCTGCCATAATAGCCGTTCTGCGGGTCGTTCACCCAGTTTCCGTTCGAGTCTTGGTGACCACTGGCGACACCCGCTAGCCAGCGTCCACTTCCATCATAATGGCCTGAGGTATTCCCCGCGACCCAGCGACCGCGATCGTCATAATAGCCAGCAGTTGAACCAGCGATCCACTGATCATCCCGATCATAATAGCCATTGGCAGAAGCCGGAATCCAATGTCCCTGAGCGCCGTAATAGCCGTTGTCAGCCTGCGTTCCTGGGTTTTGAATCCAGCGATTGCTTTCATTGTAGTAGCCATTTGGCGCGCCGTTCACCCATTCGCCATCACGGTCATAATAGCCGGTTGTCGCCGACGAATTTATGCCTGTCGCATGCCAGCGGTTGTTTTGATCGTAATATCCAAAGGCGTGGCTACAATCGGCGTTTGGCTTCGCGATCTGGTTCCCGACAACTCCGCCAATGACCGCGCCAATGACAGTGCCAAGCGTCTTATCACCACGACCGGCAATGACATTGCCGGCAACACCGCCAACGGCAGCGCCGCCAACCGTTGCAACTACGCGGTTCGAGCGTTGGCGTTCACAGGATTGCTGGGCGAATGCGCTGACTGGGATCAACGCTGTGGCTGCCATACAGGCCGCGAGAAAATACTTACCCATGTTGGGATACTCCTTGAAAGGGCGGTTGCCCTATATGTGGACGTTTAACGCGCGAAGAGACTAAAGGTTCCGCACGCGCGGCGGATTAAGCGTCAGCGACCAACGCGGATCGAACTGAGCGAGCCGAGCGAGCCTACGATGCCAAAAAGCTGAAGCAACCAGATGATCACGGCGATCACGACGACGGCGTTCAAGATGCTTTTGATCTTGCCGTCCATCGGCA
>JANLQV010000011.1:0-2424 GCA_031368025.1 Sphingomonadales bacterium
AGCTGATCCGCACTGTTGAACAAGCCGGTCAGCGCAACGCCAACATCATTGCCGCCCTGCGCCAGACCCGCTTCAGTGGCTTGGAGCCATGGGAGCCGTGCAGCAGTTTGACCGGCATCTGCCCCCGCCGCGCGCGATCCTTCGACAAGCCACTGATCGGTGAGACGGTTGACCCCCGTTACGCGAACGCCATTTGCCTGACCGGCCGCGTGGTAAAGCACCATTTCACCCGACCCGGCAAGCTCTTCAAGCCGGGTCGTGCGGCGGGCATAGCCAGGGGTTTGGGCGTTGGCGATATTGTCACCCACGTTCGCAAGCGCGCGCCCGTAAGCGCGCAGTCCCGATGCGCCGAGTCCCAGAAGATCAGTCATGATCCGCCACCCAGCTTGGCCATTTGGGCTTCGACCAGCGCAGCAATGCCAAACTGACCCAGCCCGGACATGCTTTCAGCCGTATGGGCATCGGCCAGCTCACGGAAATTGTCTGTCGCGCTTGATCCGAACAGGTCGTCCTCGGTCAGCTTGGCCTTACGCATCGATCCGATCATCTCGCGCAGGAAAACGGCTTCGAACCCCTGTGCCGCCTTTCGCATCGAGGGGTCCGGCGCTTTCGATTGCGCGGCAGGAGAGAGAGAAAGAGGCTTTATCATATCACGATCAACTCTGCATTAAGCGCACCAGCTTCCTTCAGCGCCTCAAGGATCGCGACAAGGTCCCCCGGCGACGCGCCAATGCGGTTGATGGCCTTCACAATGTCTTGCAAAGACGCTCCCCTGGGCATCAGGAACATGGGGTTGCGCGCTTCCTCAACAGCGATCTCGCTATTGGGCTCCAGTGCAGTCTGGCCGCGGCTGAACGGTTCAGGCTGGACGACGCGCGGCTTTTCATCAATTCGCACGGTCAGCTTGCCATGCGTGACCGCAGCAGGGCTGATGCGCACCGCGCCGTTGATGACAACGGTGCCGGTGCGCGAGTTCACGATGACACGCGCGGGAGGTTCTGACGGTTTGATCTCGATATTCTCGATCGTGCTCATCATGCCGATTCGAGCGGGCCCACCTTGCGGCGCTGCAATGGTGATTGATCCACCGTCGCTTGCCTGCGCGCTTCCGGCGCCCAGCGCCCGGTTGATCGCCTCGGCCACGAGTCTGGCATTTGTAAGGTCTTGATCATGCAGGTTGAAAACAAGCTGGTCGCTGGTCGCAAAGCCGGTGTCGACCGATCGTTCGACCGTCGCGCCGCCGTCGATCCGGCCCGAGGAAGGAACGTTAATGGAAACTTTGGAGCCGTCGGCGGCTTCAATGCCGAGCCCGCCGACGACGAGGTTGCCCTGCGCCATCGCGTAGATCTGACTGTCGGCGCCGTAGAGCGGCGCCATAAGCAACGTCCCGCCACGCAGCGATTTGGCTTTGCCCAACGCTGACACGGTTATGTTAAGCCGCTGTCCCGGCTTGGCAAACGGTGGCAGTTCGGCAGTAATCATGACGGCTGCTGCATTCTTGAGCGACGGGTTTGCGCCGGGAGGCAAGGTCAGGCCGAAGCGCGAAACTGCGCCCTTCATCGCCAGCGTTGCATAATCAAGGCTGTCATCACCCGTCCCCGCCAGGCCGACGACGATGCCGTAGCCGGTCAACTGGTTCGCGCGCAGACCCTGAAACTGGCCCATATCCTTGATCCGCTCGGCCGAAGCCGGGATCGTGAACAAAACGCAGAATAGAGCAGCGAACAGCGCTCCACAGCGGGCGAAACGAGTTTGAGAACTGGCCATCAGAACGGGCTCACTTTCGAAAAAAAGCGTTGCAGCCAACCCTGTTTGCTGGCGCTGGCGATTTCGCCGCGACCAACATACCGGATATGGGCGTCGGCGACGCGGGTCGAAAGCACGCGATTGTCAGGGGAAATATCGGAGACGCGCACCAAGCCAGAGAGCTGCACATGTTCATCCCCGCGATTGAGGGTGAGCTGCTTTTCACCGCTGACCAGCATGGTGCCGTTGGGGTAGACCGCAGCAACCGTCACACTCAATTCTCCCGACAGGGCATTTGACTGTGAAGCATCGCCCTTTCCTTTAAACGACTGCGAACCCGAAGCATTGACATCGCTTGGCTTGAAAAGGCTGAGCAACCCGGTTGTGGGAGGCGTGAGGCCGATACCGCCGTCGCGCCCCGTATTGGCTGAATTGGATTTGGTTGCGCTGGTTTGTTCGACCAGCACGATCGTGATGATGTCTCCGGGTTGCGAAGCGCGCATGCCCGATGTCAGCGGCGCATAGCTGCCGCTCTGGAATATCGCGCCATTGGCCGGGTTTGCGGGCATCGATATCGCAGGCGTCGGGCGAAAAATCGTGTCCTCAGGGTTTTCCTTATGCTTGGCTCCCACCGGAGACGCCAAGCCGCCCATCGCGGCCAGTGCCCCGGCAAAAGCC
>JANLQV010000013.1:0-2361 GCA_031368025.1 Sphingomonadales bacterium
ATTTGGAATGTCATCTTCATGGCAGGCCAGTTGCCAGACCCTTTTCCAAAGCCGCTCAACCTCGAGATCAAAAAAGTCTCGCGAATAATAGATGCTTGGATTGACGATCGTTGGACCGGGCTCGATCGGCGAATTCTCTCGCAATTTCGAAGGGACATTATGTGTGTCCATATCCAATAGTTCGTCGTAGCTCAGCCCTTTTGACCGGTTTGTTCCCGTCAGTGTTTCTACCACAATTCCTCCTATGATCCGAAAACCGGACCTTCGACGTTGACGATGTTTGTCATCATTGATGGTGCCATGCTCATGGACTTCAGTTCGATGCGCTAAGCGGGATCAAAGACCAGATCGAGTGACTCAATCCCCCGCAAAATATGGCTGGCCGCGAAGCGAAACGGCTTTTCCGAATTTGCAAAGCGCAGGTTTTTCAGACGCGTAAGCACAATCGGCAGTGCCGTCGTCATCTCAAGGCGCGCGAGAGTCATCCCGAGACAGGTATGAACCCCCGCTCCGAATGCGATATGGTCCTTCGCGTTCTTACGCCCGATGTCATATCGGCAGCCGCCCTCGAATTTTGCTTCATCCCGGTTTGCCGATCCATAGCGAATGAGCATTGGCTCTCCGGCTTTGAGTTCAACGCCACCCAGGACGGTGTCTTCCTTTACGATGCGCCACATATTGTGGGAGGGTGACAAGTGACGAACGGTTTCCTCCACCATATTCGGGACGAGCGACATGTCAGCCAAAACCGCATCCAATTGCGATTGGTCAGAGAGAATCTGCGCAACGGCATAGGTTAGCGCGTGTGCGGTCGCTTCCTGGCCTGCCGTAAATATCTGCTGGATGATGGAATAAATCTCGGGTTCGTCCAGCGGGCGTTCTCCGTCACCTGTCTGCATCGACGCCCGGATCAGATCAGACACGACGTCATTTCCGGGATTTTTCCGTCGCTCGGCTATTGCCGCCCGGAAATAGTTCTGCATTGCAATTTCTTTGCGGGCCAGCGCGGGTCGCTCTTCTGTCGTGGCATTGCCATTGAGTCGAAGAATGGCCGCGCGCACCCAACCGTGAAACATCGGAATGTCTTCTCGAGGAATACCCAAAACATCGGCGATGACTATCGCTGGCAATTCTTCGGCAAACTGCGATTTGAACTCCACCTTTCCGTCGGCAACAAATTTGTCGATCAGCAAATTGGCGACGTCGGCAATATAGGGGGCCATGCTGTTTATACGCGTCAGCGGCAGTGCCTGCATGGCAACTCGTTTGTATCGCGCATGGTGTGGCGGATCAGCAGTCAACAAGGTATCGCAGCGACGCATGCCTTCTGCAAGGATCGCTGCTTCTTCTTGCTCGAGGCTTCCCTTGCCACCGGAGTTAAGAAGCGCGCTGAAATTGCTGGAGAAAATCTTCGGGCGTTTATTGACCTCCACAGCGAGGTCATAGGTCGAGACGGAAACGATGCCGGTCTTTGGGTCCCGAAACACGGGGGCCTCGTTGCGCAACCGATCATAGTAGGGATAGGGATTTTGCAGGTTCTCTGCATTGGTTGCATCGACTTTTTCGAGGGTTTCCACAGGCTTTCCTTTGCAATTTCCTGGCATCTGATGTCAGGCTGTCTGGCAATGAGGCCCACAACCTGATCATTGCGAACAAAGTCCGCTCTGGGGCTTCAGGCCAACCGAACATTGATCCAGATCAAACGGCCCATGCTCAAAAATGCTAGTCTGTTGCAGGTCAAAGTCGGTCTTGCGCCTCTAGTGTTCGGCGGGAATTGAACAGTGTTTTGGGCTCACCTGTGCTTACGCTGGAAATGACGGGGGGCGGATTGTGACCGGCTTGACCGCGCTGCGCGCGCCTACTATGTTCACTATAAGTTCTACTTGGAGCATGTGATGGCGAAGCCGCAGCGGCGCTATGTTTGTCAATCTTGTGGGTCGGTCGCGTCCAAATGGGCGGGGCAGTGCGTCGACTGTAGCGGATGGAACACGATTGTTGAGGATGCCTCTGCGGTCGTGACACCATTTCGCGCGCGGCATGATCTCCAGTCCGGCGGGCAATCGGTTGTTCTGGTTGGCCTTGATGCGGATGTGGCATTGCCCGCGCGCATGCCCAGCGGGATTGCCGAGCTTGACCGGGCGTTGGGCGGCGGCTTCGTCGCGGGATCGGCGACGCTGATCGGGGGCGATCCCGGGATCGGCAAATCCACATTGTTGCTCCAGGCGGCGGCGCGGCTGGCGCTGGCGGGTCGTCTGGTTGCCTATGTTTCGGGCGAGGAAGCGGCCGATCAGGTGCGGTTGCGTGCGCGCAGGCTCGGGCTGGGTGATGCGCCGGTCCAGCTTGCGGCGGCGACCTCGGTGC
>JANLQV010000059.1:0-7890 GCA_031368025.1 Sphingomonadales bacterium
GACTGCGCTCGATCATGTCGGAAAACGAATTATGTGGTCGTCTTGGCGGCGACGAATTTGCCGTCGTCGTGAAAGATGCGAACGATCCGGCCAAGATGGCCAAACTCGCCCAGCAGATCATCGATACGCTTTCCCAACCCTATGAAGTTGACCAGCACACCCTTTATATCGGGGCCAGCATTGGCACAGCCGTTGGACCGCGCGACGGGCGCTCGGTTGAAACGCTGATCCGTTCGGCCGATCTCGCGCTCTATCGGTCAAAGGACGAAGGAGGCGGCGTATTCCATTGCTATGAGCCTCAATTGCACGTCCATGCAGAGGAACGCCGCGTCATCGAAATCGCCCTCAGAAAGGCACTCGAACGCAACGAGTTTCAGGTCCATTATCAGCCTGTGGTCAATGCCCAGTCGGGTACGATCGAAAGTTTCGAGGCGCTTCTGCGTTGGACCAACCCCGATCTCGGGGCCGTTTCACCCGCCAAGTTCATCCCCATTGCCGAAGATGCGCGCCTGATCGGGCCGATCGGTGAATGGGTCATGCGCACCGCTTGCCTCGAAGCCGCAAAATGGCCTTCCACGGTGCGGCTCGCGGTCAACGTTTCGGCCGAACAACTGCATGATACAAACTTCGTTTCGATCGTCGTATCAGCCTTGGCACAGGCCGGTCTTGAGCCGAACCGGCTCGAGATTGAAGTCACTGAAAGCGTCTTCATGCATGAAGGCACGAACGCAGTTGCGGTACTTGACAAGATTCTCGCCATGGGTGTGCGTTTGGCGCTCGATGATTTTGGAACCGGCTATTCCTCGCTCGGCTATCTCTCGAAAACCAAATTCTCGACGATCAAAGTGGATCGCAGCTTCGTTCAGGGTGCAGCGAAAAATGCGCCCGAAAGCGTCGCGATCATCCGCGCAGTCGTCGCGCTTGCCGACAGCCTTGGCATGACAACGACAGCAGAAGGCGTGGAAACCGAAGAAGAATGCCGGATGGTCAACAAACTCGGCTGCCGCAAGATTCAGGGCTATCTTTACGGGCGGCCGATGCCGGCATCCGAAGCACGTGCCCTGCTCGGCGCGGATACGGAGCGCGCTGTCGCCTGATCGCTGCTTGCCGGATTCGGCCAGCCGGACTACCAACCTTGGCCCATGTCCCTGGCCGCACGTATCAAACTGCTGTCGCGTGAACCGCTCGCGCATTTCGTTGTCGCGGGCGCGGCGGTTTTTCTCCTGAACGGCTTGCGCGACACGCCGGTCGATCCGGCGAGCCGCACGATCAGAATTGACGAAGTGCAGGTCGGGCGATTGACCGACGCGTTTGCGCTAAGCTGGCAAAGACCGCCAAACCGGAGCGAAGTCGACGGGTTGATCCGCGATTATATCCGCGAAGAAATCTACTATCGCGAAGCCATCCGGCTTGGATTGGATCAGGAAGATCCTGTGATCCGCAGGCGCTTGCGATCGAAGATGGAGTTTCTCTCGCGATCCGAGGCTGAAAATGCGGTGCCAACCGACGAAACACTTCAGGCCTGGCTTGATCGCAACCCGGCGAAATATGCGGACGACGCGACCTATAGCTTCGACCAGGTCTATGTGGGCGGGAACGATCCGTCGCTCGCCCGGCGCCGCGCGCTCATTGTCCAGAAAACGCTGAACTCAGGCGCTGCACCGGCAGGCCTGGGCGATCCGCTCTCGGCCCCGCGCACTCTGGAAAAGGCCCGTTTTACCGACATTGCGCGAACCTTTGGCGATGACTTTGCCGGAGCATTGCACAGTCTGCCGATGGGGCGCTGGATCGGGCCGGTAGCTTCGGGCTTTGGCATGCATGTAGTGCGCGTGCGGGCGACGACCCCGCCCGACCTACCGCGCCTCTCCGATGTTCGTCAGCAGGTCGAAAATGACTGGCGCGAAGCGACGATCGAGGCACGCGATGCACGCGCATATCAGGCGCTGCTTGACAGCTATACCATAAAGATCGACCGCCCCAGATGATCCGCTGGGTCGGTGCGGCACTGTTGTTGTTCCTTGCATTGGTGGCCCCGGCTCATGCTGATGAGCTGCGCCCAGGCTATCTTGAACTCACCGAACGCGCGCCGAATGCCTGGCGCATGATCTGGAAAGCACCCATCCGCAGCGGACTGACGACCCACGCCTCGCCGAGGCTGCCCACAGATTGTGTGATCAGCAAACAGCGCCGCGAAGTGGTATCGTCCGCGCTGGTTGTCATTTCGGAGGCACGTTGCAAAAAGCCGCTGACTGGGCGGACGATAGGACTGACCGGGCTCGATCTCGCCTTCACCGATGCTTTGGTGCGCATCGCTCCCCTCGGAAAGCCGGTTCAGGCAGCACGTCTGACCCCTGACCATACCAACGTCGAGGTCCATGCCGATCCCGATCGTTTCGAAGTGGCGCGCACATATTTTTTGCTCGGTGTTGGGCATATCCTGTTCGGTTTCGATCATTTGCTGTTCGTCCTGGCACTTGTTCTCCTGCTTCGACGTGGGTGGACGGTGGCGAAAGCCGTCACGGCCTTTACAATCGCCCATTCGATCACATTGATCGGATCAACGCTTGGCTTTCTAGGATTACCCCAGGCACCAGTCGAAAGCGTTATTGCGCTTTCGATCATGTTCCTCGCGGTCGAGATCGTCAAAGTCGATGCTGGAACCCCGCGTCTGTCCGAACGCTCACCGTGGATCGTGGCTTTCATCTTTGGCTTGCTCCACGGCTTTGGTTTTGCCGGCGCCTTGTCGGAAATCGGGCTTCCTCAGGGCGAAGTGCCAGCCGCATTGCTGACGTTCAATCTCGGCGTGGAGGCGGGGCAACTGGCAATCGTTTCAGCCGGGCTGCTCGTTCTTGCAGCGGTTCGCTTCATTTCGGCAAACTTGATGCGACCGGCGACACTTGCCGCCGCATATGCGATCGGAATAACCGCAAGCTATTGGTTTATCGACCGCACCCTGGGCTAGACGTGCCTTGCCTTGCGTCGTCGCACGACAGGGGCGACCGGCAAGGCCGGCTTGGTTCTGACCTTGGGTATCGGCACGGATATGTCGCGTTTCTCGGCTGCGCGACCGAATGTCGCGGCAATCGCTTCGATATGGTCGGCGGGTAGCGCGCGCGAAAAGAGAAAGCCCTGGAGGTGCGTGGCGCCAGCGCCTTGCATAGCGTGCATTTCCTCCTCGGTTTCGATTCCTTCGGCCACGATCTCGCGGCCCAGTATCTTGCCCAATTTTACAACGCCCTCAACGATCGCCATTGCCCGATCATTGACACTCAAGCCCTGGACAAAACTGCGATCGATCTTGAGTTTGTCGAACGGAAAATCACGAATATAGGCAAGGCTTGAATAGCAGTGCCGAAATCATCGAGCGCCAGGGTAAAGCCATGCTTCTTGAGTTCGTTGAGGACCCGCAAGGTGCGATCATCGTTCGACATCAGGACCGATTCAGTGATCTCGATCGTCAGTCGGCTGGGTGAAACGCCAAACCGATTGGCGGGTTCAAGCAGGTCAGAGAGGATCGTGGCCGAGCGAAGCTGTGCTGGCGAGATATTGATCGCGGTCGTCAGGTCAGGCCAGCGCTGCGCATCCTCGATGGCTTGCTCAATCACGAATCTTCCAAGATCGGCCATCAGACCCACTTCTTCCGCGATAGAAACGAACAGGCTGGGCGGAACAGAACCATGCGTCGGACTGGTCCAGCGCAACAGGGCTTCAACCGAAGTTATGGCGCCCGACACAGCTTCAACGATCGGTTGATAATTGAGCGTCAGTTCGCGGGCGGCGATCGCGCGTTTCAGATCAACCTGGATGGAATGGCGATGTTCGATCGCCTCGGCCATGTCATTGGTGAACAGCGACAACCGCCCCCGCCCGTTCGCCTTGGCATCATAGAGCGCAATATCTGCACGCTTGATTGTGTCGCCGAAACTGTCACCGCGAACGGCAAACGCCACGCCGATTGATGCATTTGCTTCGATCTGGTGCCCGGTCACGGCAAAACTTTCGGCAAAGCAGGCGACCACCATTTCGGAAATATCATCAAAGCCGTTGCCACTTCGGACGGGCCTCATGATTGCAAATTCGTCCCCACCCAGCCGCGCCAGAGTGTCGTCGAGAAGAAGCCTTGACTGGAGCCGGGCCGCCACCGCCTTGATCAATTCGTCACCGGCGTGATGACCCAGCGTGTCGTTGATGTCCTTGAAGCGGTCAAGATCGATGCACGCAACAGCGATCCTGCCCTGCGAAGATTGCGCATTTTCAAAATGGGCAGCAAACAGGGTTTCGAGCCGGCGCCGGTTTGGCAGTCCCGTCAAAGCGTCATGATCCGCGAGAAAGCGGGCCTCCGCCTCGCGGGCCGCAAGCTGCTTGGTCGATGCAAAAAGGCGCATCATGAGAATCACGAGAAAAGCGATTGCAGCGCCGATGACCGCCAGGATACCCGGCAGGACGCGCTGGACCATTTCAGTCCCTGGTTGCTTGGGTGTCCAGTTCAATCTCGCGAGGAAATGGCCATTGTCGGTCTTGAGATCGAATGCCCCGAGCCGTTTGTCATTTGCAAGGCTGAACGAAAGATCCGGCATCAGCGAGCTTCGGCCAATTTCGGTCAAAACCGGTTGAGTGACGTCAATGATCGAAAGCACCACTCGGCGGGTGGGCGATTTTTTCGCGATGTCATATGATGGCGTAATCAGGAGTGCCGTCGCCAAGGCTGGTTTTCCACCAATGCTTGTGATTTCGCCGAAACCACGGCTATATTTCCGGTTGTCGGTCTTGCCGATTTCATAGAGCGCATTGGTGCCGGCCGTGGTCTCGATCCGCGGCGAAATGTTCGGGCCGCCGCGTGCCTGACGCAACACTTTCAACGTTGCGATAATGTCAGTTGTGAGCTTTGTCGTGCCAAGCCCGGTGCCGTCGCCATAGACATAGATCGGATTGTTGCGCTCATCGAAGATGATGAGCCGGTCATGATGATAGGATTCGAGCATGTAGCTGCCAATCTCGCGATCAAGCCATGCCGTATCGAATGTCGCCGGCGCGGTGTATTTGACCGTGTCATCCCACCAGGCGACGCTGCGCAATTCGCCAACGGCACGATTCAGGCGAGTTGTGAACGCGTTGTCGATCAGGGCTTGCTGTCGCGCGATGGCATCCTGATCCATCGTCCGCCCGGAATAGACGGTTACGCCAAGCAACAGGAGCGCCAGCCCGAGCATGACGAGCACCATCGGCAGGACGAGCCTTTTGACCGGGGGTGTCAAAACAGAATCTGATCTCTTGAAGAATGTCGCCATGCGGGTGTCCCAGTGCGGCATCCTAAAGGAGCGTCGTTAACAGTCCGTAAAGGAGGCATGCCACCGAGCAGTGTTAGACAGGAGCCATCGGGGCCGGTTTCACTCGGGTTTGCATTAATGTTTGACCCGCGAATCCAGATGAGATAATTGATTTACAATGAGTTAACTATGATCATGGTTAACAGGTGTGAATTGCCAATTGTGGGAGATTGGCGTGACAGGTAGTGTTTTGGGTGTGCTGGCAGCAATTTTCCAGATTTCTGGATACCTGCTTTATATCCGCAATTTCCGTCGGCGCTCTATTCGCCCCAATGCAGCCAGCTATTTGATGTTTGCTTACGGGACGTCGCTTGTTGCCTTTCTTGCCTGGGAAAATGGCGCCCGGTGGCAGGAATTATTGCTCCTCATTGCCTGTTCCATGATGAGTGTCATCGTTGCACTGATGTGCCTGCGCAAGAATGCAACCGAACCGGTTGACCGTTTCGAGGCGACCGTTTTTTCGGCCGATCTGTGGCTCACGATCGGCTATGCAGCGCTGGTTTTCAGCCAGATCGAGAAAGCGGCCTATGTTGCCGCATTTCTCGTTCTGGGAAATGTCACGACCCTGACGTCCTTCTTGCCAATCCTGCGTTCAACATGGCGCGATCCCCGGCGCGAACAGCCGTTTCCGTGGATCGTGTGGTCAATCGCCTATCTGTTGCTGACAGCGGCGACGCTGGAAACCACAGGTCTGAGCCAACCCGTCCTCCTGTTCTATCCGCTCGCCAATGTTACATTGCATCTTGCAATGGCGTTGTTTTCTTTAAGAAAATCTCTGTCTGGGCGGAAGTTTCGCGAGAATGGTGCACTCCTGTATCATGACACAAGCCCCATTGCCGGTGACGGTGTTTTTGCTGGCCGCAACTTTTCAGCCGGGGAAAAGATCTGGACAATGACGGGCCTGGTCTATGGGAATTCGAGGACCGGACAGGATCCTGATTTCGTGGGATTGGCCCCTGGTCTGTGGATGGATCCGGATGCACCGCTCAACAAGCTCAACCATTGCTGTGACCCCAACGCCCATTTCGGAGCGAAGCGCCAACTCTTTGCGTTGCACCCCATCGCGCGTGGGGAGGAAGTAACGTTCGATTATTCGACTTCCGAGGTCGACCCTCAATGGACAATGTCTTGTGCGTGCGGGGCAAAGGGTTGCCGGCGCGGGCTTCATGCCATTCAGATCAGCTTTGCCGATCGCGACGAACCGCCGCCGGCCAGCCCGATGATGCAATTGCTGTGGCAAAAACGTCGTGAAAAGCCAGCCGGGGGACCCGCCTTTCCCCAATTTAGCGAGCCAAAACGAGCAGTTTCCGTGCCATCCGCCGACAAACCGCCGGCGAGGCGAACGCCTTCTTCACTCCGCCGTTCGGGCGCGGCCCCCTCGCGCAATCGTATTGGTGCCCGTTAGTCGAACGGGCAAGGCGGCGAGGACGCAGGACGAACACATCGTCGGCCAAGGGGTTAAAAGGTCGCGGCTAATCCGAACCGGTATCGGCATCTCCGGCAGCCTCGGCCAGTTCGTCAAGTGCCTTCATTTTCGCAAAGCTGACAACTTGCCGCGCAAGAATGTCGAGTTGTGAACGGATTCCGGGGTCGGCCAATTCTCCATTTTCACTGAATACGGGCTGCGCGGAATTGACCGTGACTGCCATCGGGGTCGGCCAGCCACGCAACGCATGCGTGACGGAGCGCAACGTTGCCAAGGTCGATCCGGTTGCCTGCCAGCCTGCTGCCACTGCGATCAACCCGACCGCACGGCCTTCGAAATAGACGCGTTCATCCTTTGCCATATCCTCGACATAATCGAGCGCATTCTTGATGAGGCCGGACACGGTGCCGTGATATCCCGGCGAGGCGATAATAATGCCATCCGCGCGCCGCAAAGCGGCGATGAATGTGGCGACCTTCTCGGTCCGCTCACCACCGTAGGAGTACATTGGCATGTCGAGGGCCTTGCCATCGAAATAGGCGGTTTCCGCACCGGCTGATTCAGCAGCATCCAGCGCGCGGCGCAAAATGCGCTCGGTCGAACCCGTCGCGCTGCCTGAACCGCCTAAGCCGACAATCAAGGGTCTGGTATCGGGCATTTGTTGGACTTTCTAGCTCAGCCGCTCTGCATGCCAGCGGAGGTGGTCGGCCATGAAGGTGGAAATGAAATAATAACTGTGATCATATCCGGGCTGTATCCGGATCGTGGCTGGCTGTCCCGCCGCCCGACAGGCGTCCTCGAGCAAGTGCGTCTTCAACTGTTCCGCGAGGAAATTGTCGGCATCCCCCTGATCGACAAGCAAGTCGGGCAATCGCGCGCCGCGCGCGATCAGATCGCACGCATCATACTCAGCCCAACCTGCCCGGTCGTTGCCCAGATATCCCCCCAACGCCTTGTGGCCCCAAGGACAATTCAGGGGAGAGACAATCGGCGCAAAAGCAGAGGTGGATTTGAAACGCCCCGGATTACGCAGGGACATTGTCAGAGCGCCATGCCCACCCATCGAATGCCCGGTGATGCCCTGCCGACGCATGTCGGCGGGAAATTCGGCGGCGATCAGATCGGGCAGTTCACGCT
>JANLQV010000068.1:0-2667 GCA_031368025.1 Sphingomonadales bacterium
CAGATCGGAGACATGGATATAGTCGCGCACGCCGGTGCCATCGGGCGTGGCGAAATCGGTGCCGAAAATCGAAACATGGCTGCGTTTGCCGGTGGCCGCCTCGACGGCGACCTTGATCAGGTGCGTGGCACCTGCGGTCGATTGTCCTGTGCGGCCTTGGGGATCGGCGCCAGCCACGTTGAAATAACGCAGCGCACAATAGTTGATTGGATGCGCCTCGGCCACGTCCGCCAGCATGAATTCGGTCATCAGCTTGGACATGCCATAGGGATTGATCGGACGTTTCGGGCTGTCCTCACGCACCGGCACAGTATCGGGAATGCCATAGGTTGCGGCGGTAGACGAAAAGATGAAATGCCGGACGCCGCCATTGACGGCACATTCGATCAGGGTCCGGCTGTTGGCCGTGTTGTTGCGATAATATTTCAGCGGATTCTCCACTGATTCCGGAACCACCACCGATCCGGCAAAGTGCATGATGGCACCGATCCGGTGATCGGCTATCGCAGTGGAAACAGCGGCCCCATCGCCGACATCGGCTTCGACGAATGAAACACCCTCAGGCACGGCCCAGCGAAAGCCCGTGACGAGATTGTCGATCACCACCACAGGCCAACCAGAATCGCGCAAGGCATGGACCGCGTGGCTGCCGATATAGCCTGCGCCCCCGGTTACCAGCACTGGAAATTTATCACTCATGCTGCGCTCCCTATCGGCAAAGGCTGAACAAAGGGCAAATTAACGGCTCGCCAGCATCGGATTGAGGCGAATGATGTTTTCCAGAAAGCTGCGCGGCCTTTTTATGAGCTTCTGGTCAAACATGACCTTGAGGCCGAGCACCTTGGCCGCTTCGCCCACGAAATGGATGCAGTTGCGGTGGTTCAGGTCATAGCTCTTGCCGGGCAGCATGCGCCATTTTTCCACCAGTGCCGTCAGCGCGGCATATTGCTGGTCGCTGATCGTAAAGGCAAACTTGCGGTCGCTGTGGCGGACATAGGCCGGGTTGGCGGCTTCGATCTTTCCGAAAACCGGCCCCATCAGGACGGCCGGCGTGACCGAACGGGCCGTAAAGCCGAAATTGACGTCGACCGGCTCCCCGCCAGCCAGCGGCGTGCCCTTGAGGACGATGAAGGCATGGGGAAAGCTGCTGCCCAGCTCGTGCGAATAAAAGGCAACTGTGATCTGCGAATGTGCTGTGGCTGGCAGCACGGCAAAGAGAAAAAGGATCATTGCGAACAGGGGCTTGAATCGGGCATGCATGGCGCACCAATGGCCAGACAAGGGCCGGGATGCAAGAAGGGTATCGTGATGGGCAAGGCAATTTTCATAACTGGCGGGGCATCAGGCATTGGCCGGGCGACCGCTTCGCTTTTCGCATCGAAGGGCTGGTTCGTCGGTCTGGCCGATATCAACCGGGCCGGCCTTGCCGAAACGGCAGCGCTCTTGCCGCCCGGACAATCCTCTACGCACGTGCTGGACGTTCGCGATCGGGCCAATTGGGACGTCGCGCTGACGGATTTCTGCACCACTTCGGGAGGGCGCCTGGATGTGTTGTTCAACAATGCCGGCGTTGCGCGCGGCGGACAGTTTGCCGATGTCAGCCATGAAGACCATGACTTGCTGGTCGATGTGAACATCAAGGGCGTCATCAACGGTGCAGAGGCCGGGTTCCGCTATCTGAAGGAAACGCCGGGGTCGTGCCTGCTCAACACCTGTTCAGCGGCTGGCATGATCGCAGGTCCGGGACTCGCGGTTTATGCCGTGACCAAGTTCGGCGTTCGCGCGCTGACCGAAGCCCTAGAGTTTGAATGGCAGCCACACGGAATCAAGGTTGCCTCGCTGATGCCGAGCTTTATCGACACGCCGCTATTGGAGGCCAATACTTCCGGCACCAATCAAAGTGTCCGGGATGGCGTGTTGGAGTCCGGGCTGGAAATCACGCCGGTCAGTGCTGTCGCGCACGCAGCCTGGGATGCGGTGCACGGCAATCAGACGCACGTTGTGGTGGGCAAAACCGCCAAGCGCCTGAAGTTCCTGACCCGCTGGATGCCGGGCGTTGCGCGACGCGGGCTGGGGCGGCAGTTCGCTGCCGGACTGCGCTCAGGCTGATCGCGCGCCGGGTCATGATCGGCAATTAACCAGCTTTCCGGCTAGTTTTTATTGTCAACAGCGCGTTAACACTTCGCGCCATGAGACGATCGCTTGCCCTTACCAACGAAGCTGCAGGACACCCGTTCCGCCGGAGCATGCCAGTATTCAAGATGGAACTGGCTGCGGCGCGCGAACCGGTGACCGGCTTTGTGTTCTTTGGCGCAAGCTTTGTATCATGGTTCATCATCATCATGGGAATGATTGCCTGACACTCATTGATCCTCGTTGGAGATAACGGCGAACGCTCCCCAAGCTGCGGGATGTGCCCAGCTTTCATTCCAGCCCGCAATCGCCGAGCCGTTGGCGCGTTTGCCCGTGCGGACCGCACGCATCGCACGTTGCAGCGCCACTGCGCGTGTAAGCCCTGCTTCAGACCGCCCCGAAAGCGTTTCCACGGTCAAAGCCGCAGTCGCTTCGTCCGACACGCGCCAATGGCTGGCGAGGAGGGCGGAAGCGCCTGCATAAAGGAAAGACCGTGCCAAGCTGGACAGGCTGTCTGCGCCCGGCGTCCCGTCG
>JANLQV010000127.1:0-6284 GCA_031368025.1 Sphingomonadales bacterium
AGGCGGACATGCGGCGGTCGGCCCGACGCCCCGCCTTCGAGCATCGAACGCAAACTACGTGCAGCGTCCGTACCTCCTTCAAAGGCAAGATCATCGACAAAGACAATGATCGGGCGGGTCCAGCTTTCGAGGGCAGCAAAAACGGCTGGCAGTCTGTCAAGATCGCTCGCCCCGACTTCGACCAGTGCGAGGTGAAGCCCCTCTGCATGGAGGGCCGCAACCGAGGATTTGACAAGCGCAGACTTGCCGCCGCCACGCGCACCCCAGAGCAGGATGTCATGCGCGGCATGGCCCTTCGCCAGCCGTCGTCCGTTTTCGACGACGGCATCGCGTTGGGCGTCAATTCCGGTGAGCAGCGCCAGCGGCAAGGGTGAAAATCGCGCAGCATGCAGCGCGCCGTCACGCCAGACATAAGCCGGAGCCGCCGGGTCCACCGGCGCAAGCGAAACTGGCGCGAGGCGTTCGAGCGCCAGCGTCAATCGTTCGAGCAAATCACGATCCATCGATCCGTGCGATATGACGTGCGCGCGGTCCGTGCAATCTTACAATCGGGAAAGCAGCTCTGCGGCTTTCGTCCGGTTCGGGAAATCGGGTATCGCGAGCGCCGCCTGCAATTGCGCTTTCGCAGCCGCTTTCAATCCCAGCCCGGCCAGCCCCTGCGCCAATTGATAACGCGGTTCCGCGCGATCCGGCGCGATCGCCACAGCTTTTTTCAACAAAGCGACTCCGCCCTGCCGATCCGTTCCGGTCTTGTAGAGAATCCAGCCATAGCCATTGGCAACGGCAGGGTTCGACGGCGCAATGGCATAGGCCGCCCGCGCATAATCCACAGCAGTTTGGGCAGTGCCCTTGTTGAACCACGCCCAACCAAGGCTGGAGAGGATCGCGGCATCGCGGTTGCCGATCCGGGCGCGCACGTTTTCGAGCATGTCGATCGCGCGGTCCCACTGACCGGAGGCCATCAAATAGTCGGAGGCAAGCCGAAGGCCGGGCACACTACGCGGATTCTGGCTGAGGAACAGGTTGAGCACCCGGAGCGCCGCAGCGCCCTGTCCGCTGCGCTGCAGCGCTGCGATCAAACGCATCGCGGTGGACTCAGAAAACTGGATGTTAGCCGCCACACGATAGGCATTGGCCGCATCAACCGAACGGCCCTGCATCATCAGCACGTCGCCGACCAGCACATGCGCCGCAGGCGCGCCGCGATTGAGATCGCGGAGGCGCTCAGCCGCCGCAAGTGCCGCCGCCAGTTCTCCCTTGAGGACTAGCCGGTTGATCCTCGGAATCGCGACATCGGCATTGCCGGATTCGCCGAAATCGGAAACCGCTTGACCATCCAGCATCTCGAACGCTGCCGGTTCACTGCTAAGCGGCTGGGCGGCACGGTCGAGATAGGTCGCCGCTGCCACCCGATCACCTACTGCCTCGCAAGCACGGCCAATGACAGATAATGTATAGCTATCAGCATCGGCGCGACGGGCAATCGGGGTCAGCACGGCAATCGCTGATCGTGGATCGCCCGACTGCAACATCGCTGCCCCGAGGAGGCGACGTATCGTGAAGTTTTGAGGCTGCGCCTTGGAAAGATCTTCGAGACGCGCAATCGCCTGTTCGGCATTTCCGCTTCTCATCTCGAGCACGGACTGGAGCAGCATCATGGCCGGAACCGAATCCATCCGCCCGCGAATGCGATAGACAAGGCTGCGCGCCAGATTGTCGTTCCCGGCGCGCGCTGCCAGCACGGCCTGGAGATAATAGGCCTGCACATTGTCAGGATCGATCGCCAGCATCTTGCGCGTCAAGGCCAGCATCGCCGTCGCCTGCCCCGCTTCGCCAAGCGTGGCAGCGGACTGGCCCATCGCTTCCATATTGCCGGGATCGATCTGAACCGCCTTGTCAAACCAGGGAAGCGCGGCAAGCAGGCCATATTGGCCCCGCACCAATTGCCCCATCAGCAACAATGCCTCGACATTGACGGGGTTGAGCGCGCTTGCCCTTTGGGCAGCCTCCACTGCCCCGCCCACATTTCCGCTCAACGCTCGGAACCGGCCGATGTCCGACCAGAGAAGCGACGATCCGGGTGTAATGGCAAAGGCCGCATCCAACTCTTTGGCAGCGCGCTGAAAATCTCCCACGGCGATCGCAGCCCGCGCAGCAACGCGGTGCACATAGGCCCGCGCCGAGGGAATCGCGACGGGCCTGCCAGCCATATCAAGCGCCCGCTCCGGATCACCTTGAAGCAGATAGGCATGGGCAAGCAGATGCGTAACAGCCGAGGCTTTCATCCCGTCCGATATTGCACGCTGAAGCTCGGCTTCGGCTGCCGCGCCATCGCCCAGCGCGAGATAGACGCGGCCCTGCAGGGCATGGGGCAGCGCCCAGTCGGGATCGGCTTTGATTGCGTTCAGCAATTCGATGCGGGCCGCGCGCGGGTTGCCGTCAAAGAAACTCTGTGCGCCGGCTCCCAGCGCTGCCCGTGCACCTTCGCGGGCATTTGCCAAGGCCGGGCCCGTATAGGCCAGCACGAGCATAAGGGCCGGAGTCAGGCCGCGCCGCATGATGATCAGACCTGGAGCCCGTGCTGCTTGATCAAGTCATAAAGCGTGGGGCGGCTGATCCCGAGCAGCTTGGCCGCATTGGAGATATTGCCCTCTGTCCGCGCGATGGCCCTGCGGATGGCCTTTCGGTCGGCAGCATCACGAACGGCCTTCAGGTTGATCTGACCGCCCTCGCTGTCATCATCCTCGCTACCACCAATATCCAGATCGGCTGCCGTCACCAGCCTGCCATCGGCCATGATCACGGCGCGCTTCATCCGGTTTTCAAGTTCGCGGACATTGCCTGGCCAGTTCCAGCGATCGATTGCACTCAGCGCATCGGGGGAAAGCCCCTTGACTGCGGGGTTCATCGTCGCAGCGAACGACGTGAGGAAGTGCTTGGCCAACAACACCGCATCGCCAGGGCGTTCGGCGAGCGTCGGTATCCGCACGACAATTTCGGCCAACCGGTAATAGAGGTCTTCCCGGAAGCTGCCTTCGGCGATCATGTCTTCAAGGTTGCGATGGGTGGCGCAAACAATCCGCGTATCGACCGGGATGGATTTGCGACCGCCGATCCGTTCAATCACGCGTTCCTGCAGGAACCGGAGCAGCTTCACTTGAAGCGGAAGCGGGATATCCCCGACTTCATCGAGAAATAACGTCCCGCCCTGGGCCAGTTCGATCTTGCCTTCGGTCGTCTTGATAGCGCCGGTGAACGCGCCCTTTTCATGTCCGAACAATTCGGCCTCAAGCAGGTTTTCAGGGATCGCGCCGCAATTGATTGCGACGAATGCGCCGCCCTTGCGCCCGCTTGCCTGATGAACGCCACGCGCGAGCAATTCTTTGCCCGTGCCGCTCGCACCGAGCAGCATCACCGATACGTCCGCATTGGCCACGCGCTCGATCGTGCGCGCGACTTTCAGCATCTCCGGGGCGGCTGTTATCATACCGCCAAGCACGCGTGTGTCGGCAGTGGGGGCCATTGCCAGCCGCATATTATCGGCTTCAATGGCGTGAAGGTGAAAGGCCCGCCGGACGATCATGCCCAGCTCGTCGATATCGAGTGGCTTCTGGTAGAAATCATATGCGCCGCTCGCGATTGCTCGCATCGCACTTTCGCGTGCGCCATGCCCTGAAGCGACAATGATCTTCGTATCGGGCTTCAACGCCAGAATTTCTGCCAGAGTGGCAAAACCCTCGCTGACCCCGTCGGGATCCGGCGGCAGGCCAAGGTCAAGCGTGACCACCGAGGGTTCTTCTGCGCGCAACACGTCGATCGCAGTCGCCCGGTCGCCTGCCACAACGACATCATAATCGTCATACGCCCAGCGCAATTGCCGCTGCAGACCTTCGTCATCCTCGACAATCAAGAGTTTGGGTTTGGATTCCTGGGTCATGCGGCCTCGACTGGCGAAGGAGAAGAAATGCTGCGCGCTTCGTGCGCGATTGGCAGGTAAATGATGAATCTGCTGCCATCGCCTTCGCGGCTGTTGACTTCGATCCGCCCGCCCATCGCAGCGATGATGGCACGCGCTTCATACGCGCCAATCCCGAACCCGCCATCCTTTGTCGAAGCGAAGGGCTTGAACAGGTTCTCGCGCACAAATGCAGCGGACATGCCGGTGCCATGATCACTGATCGTAATGGTCGCTTCGTCACGCTGACTGCCAAGCTGGATCGTCACAGGTTCGGTCTCCGGACTGGCGTCGATCGCGTTCTGGACCAAATGGGAAAGCGCTTGTTCAAGCCGGACCGGGTCGGCAACGACCAGTTGGGCCATGTCACCGCCAACCACGATTGGATGCGTCGCACGTTTCGCCGCCGCCACGCCCTCGGCAAGTGCACCAGCCGCAACCGGACGGGGATCTTCAGCGCGTCCCTTGTTGTGCTGGGACAGGCGGGCAAGCAGATCGTTCATCCTCGCGGTCGAATTCTGCAAGGTGGCAATCATATCCGCGCGGAATTCCGGGTTATCGGCATGCCGTTCGGCATTTCGCGTCACCAGCGTCAACTGGCTAACGAGATTCTTCACGTCATGCATGATGAAAGCAAAGCGGCGATTGAATTCGTCGAAGCGCTTTACGTCGGAGAGCACTTCCTGCCCCTGCGCTTCGGCAAGGTAGCTTGCGACCTGTCTCCCGACAACGCGGAGCAGATCAAAATCCTCCCAGTCGAGCGTGCGATTGATCGGCGGATGTTCAAGCAGAACGAGCCCGGCGAGCCGGCCGAAATGAACCAGCGGCACGATGATCCAGGCACGGGGCTCTGCAATGATCCACTGGGGAACATGAGACGCCATTTCCTCGTCCACCTCGTCATGCGCACGAAGCGCGTCGAGTTCCACCACGCGCCCCGTTCGGGCGAAATAGGCCGCAGCCTCCGCACTCGCCCCAAAGGCAGGTGGATCGACCATCTGCCAATTCCACCGGGCATGGGCGACCAGAGTGCCCGTCGCATCCGGCACGAGCAGCAGGCCCCCCGGCGATTCGGTGATATCTGCCACGGCTTGCACGATGCGGGTTTCGAGCGGTTCGGCACCATCGCCAGGTCGACCGAGCGTGTCAGTGAAACGCAGCCATTCGGAGCGATAGTCGTAACGGTGTTGGAACAGATGTTTGGATATTTTGACCCGGAACCAAGCGCGGAACGCCTTTGATGGGAGCAGCACCAGCGCGGCAACCGATGCGCCAAAAACGAATGCCACCTGCACCAGCCTGACAAATTCACCGCCAACCAGTTCAAGTGCGGACGTCACCACCACCATGATCACCAGATAGCCGCCGATCGCGACGAGGCTGAGTGACTGAAACGCCATTGTCCGCGAAAGCTGGATAGCCCAGTTGCGGGTGCGTTGCGCACCCAGCCCGAAGATCGGCGCGATCAGCGCAGCAGCCACCCCGCGCAACTGGAACAGTTCATAAGACCAACCCTTGGCGAGATAGGAGATTGTGTAGAGGTTCAGATCATAGATCCACATCGCCGCCAATCCGACCATCGGCAGGCGGATTGCCGCACGTGCATCGGGCGTGGCAGCAGTGTAAAGATTGTGCACCAGCACAAGCGCGCCGACCGCCACGGTCATGTGCAGAGCCATCGACGACAGGAAAGCCGCTTCCTGAAGACGGGGCCACCCCGCGAGCCATATCGGCAGGATATCAACGGCAACCTCAACCCCAATGATCGCTGCCAGAACCCAATAGAGCATCGCGACCGAAACAGAGCTTAGAGCCCCCTGGCCCTGCCTCCAAAGTCCATACATGAAGCCCAGCCAAGCCGCATTGCGGGCATGTTCTGCGAACCGGCCGACAAGGGCATCATGGCCCGCCATCGCAACGGACAGCGCCCAAACTGCGGTCATAAAACTCGCGAAGGTCAGCAATTTGCCCTCGCGCTCCCCGACAGAACGCTGAGCGAGCCAGATGGCTAGCGCCCCGAACAGGCTTGCGGCAAGGGCATGGCCCCATTGACCGATAAACGCGATCATCGCGCACCGTCCGGCCAGAGCACGACCCGCAGCGTCTGAAGCAGGATCAATATGTCGAGGAAGGGCGTATAGTTTTTCGCATAATAGAGATCATATTCCAGCTTGTGGCGCGAATCTTCAAGACTGGCCCCATAGGGATAATTGATCTGCGCCCAGCCCGTAATCCCGGGCTTCACCATATGCCGTTCGGCATAATAGCTGAGCTGGTTTTCGAGGTCGGAGACGAAGGTCGGCCGTTCAGGACGCGGGCCGACAAAGCT
>JANLQV010000159.1:0-14512 GCA_031368025.1 Sphingomonadales bacterium
GGCAGGCCGTGGGACGCCAGGGTCAACCCCAGACCACCCATGCCGAACACGGTCGTGAGCGCCAGCACTTTGCCGAACGGGGCAGAGAAAGGATTGAGCCCATCATGCCAGTAGAGCTGTGCCATTGGCAGCGCCGCCGCAATGATGAACCCGGCTGCAACCGCGATGGACATGCCGGTCAAGCCCCATGCAGGCATCAGCATCAGCCCGATCGCGAACGCGACGCTCAGGCCAACGGCGCTCGCCAATTGCTGCCGCCAATAGCTGCTGGTGACTTGCTGGATCGGCACCGCTGCACCCAATACGGTTTCAACGACGCGCGCGATGACGAGGATGATAACGGCGGGCAGCGCCACCGCTGCAGCGCTACCAAACAGATTGAGGATCGGCCTGCCTGCCGCCGCCAACACCAGCCCGATCGGCATCGCGATGGCAAGCGACACACGGGTTGCAAAACCGTAGATCGTGCGGACTTCATCGACATGGTTCTGACTGGCAGCCGAAGCGAGTGGCGCCAGAACATAGGAAAAGGCAATGCGCACCACCTGCACGATGCTCGAGATCTTCCGCGCAATGGCATAAAGTCCACCCGAAATGGCTCCCGCACTTCCCGGTAGCAGCCAATTGAGGGCCAGCGCCGGACCATCTCCGAACACCCGTCCGACAATATTCGTCGGCAGGACCGAGAGGCCCGCTTTCCATGTCTCGTGGAAAACAGGGTCAAACAGTTTGCCCTTGAAAAACAGTGTCAGGTCGAAATAGCGCGCGAGCAGGCGGACGCAGAGCAGGCAAATAATGCTGAGTGACAGAAGATGCGCGTAAAACAGAGCCATCGTCGAAAAACCTGCCAGCCAAAGCACGGATGCGATGATAAGCCGCAAAAGCTGCTCCCAGAAAAGCCGCAACCTGATCTCTGCACCGAAGACACGTTTGGACCGTAGGGCCGAGGTTGCGATTTCGACAAAAGCCCAGAGCGGCAACGACCAGGCGAATAACGCAATGGCGTGAACGAGAAGCGCGGCATCGGATTGTGCCGTGTTGAACACCGGTGCAATCCGGGCCGCTGTCAGCGAGGCGATTGCCGCAACGACAAGGCAGGGGCCAACCCCCATCAGCATCGCCGAACGAAGCGCCGATACCTGCTCCTGAGGCGTCTTGGCCTGAGGCACGACCCGCTGCATCGAGGATGCCATACCGAGATCTGCCACGTTCTCGGCCAGGTTCACCGCCGCCCACAGCACCGCGTAAAGCCCGAAGCTCGCCAGGCCGAACATCGCGACGTAGAGCGGCTGGGCGATGACCTCAAGCACAGCCCCCAACCGCGCGAGCAGTGTCGTCCCCGCGCCCTTTGCAACATCGCGACTGGTAACGGGGGACGAGGCTTGCGCTGCTGGTTCGGTCATTGCGATTTTCTGGCCGATTGGCCGGTTGCGGCTTGGTTTTGCATCGCTATAGTGAGTTCAGTCGCCAGAACCGAGCGAAAAAAGGGAAACCTCATGGCCGAATTCCGTCTGCCCAAGAACAGTGTCATCAAGAAGAACGGCACCAAGCACGAAGCCGGGGCCGGCGCAACGCGCGTCAAGAATTTCAAGGTCTATCGCTACGACCCCGACAGCGGGGAGAACCCGCGTTACGACAATTTCGCGATCGACCTGGACACATGCGGACCAATGGTTCTCGACGCGCTGATCAAGATGAAGAGCGAGCAGGACCCGGGCCTGACCTTCCGCCGCTCCTGCCGCGAAGGGATTTGCGGATCCTGCTCGATGAACATTGACGGCAAGAATGGCCTCGCCTGCACGACGGCGATCGAGGATTGCAAGGGCGATGTCACCATCACGCCGCTGCCGCATATGGACGTGATCAAGGATCTCGTCCCTGACTTCACCCATTTTTATGCCCAATATGCCTCGATCAAGCCTTGGCTCCAGACGGTCACGCCAACGCCTTCGGGCAAGGAACGACTGCAAACTCCCGAAGATCGTGCGAAACTCGATGGGCTTTACGAATGCATCCTGTGCGCCTGTTGCTCAACCTCGTGCCCCAGCTATTGGTGGAATTCGGACAAGTTCCTTGGCCCCGCGATCCTGTTGCAAGCCTATCGCTGGCTCGCGGACAGCCGCGATGAAATGACCGGCGAACGCCTCGACGAACTCGAAGATCCGTTCCGCCTTTATCGTTGCCACACGATCATGAATTGCTCGAACGCCTGCCCCAAGGGCCTGTCTCCCGGCAAGGCCATCGCGGAAGTGAAGAAGATGGTGGTGGAGCGGCACCTCTAGGGCATGGAAACACCCGCGTTCGTGAGTGAGCCCGATCCCGAGCATCCCGGCTGGCTGTCCTGGCAGTTACGCGACGGGAGTCGCTATAATGGCCAAATTCTGGGCAAGCTGCTCATCCGCCACGGCGAGAAGGACAAGGCCTGGGTGCGCATGTTTCCCGAACTGCGACATTCGAATTATTCGGATAACCTGCACGGTGGAACAGTTCTCGGCTTTATCGATGTGTCGCTGTTTGGTGCGGCGCGCCTGTTTGGCATGATCGACGTCGGGCCGGCGGTGACGGTCGATCTTTCGGTGCAGTTTATCGGCGCGGGCAAGATCGACAATCCGCTCGATGCCGAAGTCGAACTGCTCCGCGAGACCGGACGCCTGCTTTTCCTGCGCGGGTTGGTCGTGCAGGGCGATACGAAGGTCGCGGCCTTCTCCGGCACGATCCGCAAGCCGAGTAAAAGATGACCGGCGTCCTTGCCCGCTATGAGGCCCTTGTGGCCGCAGGCGAACTCAGGCCCGATCCCGAACAGCGTGCCGCGGCGCAACGCCTGAACCGCTTGCAGGAAGAACTGGAGGCCGTCCCTCCCCGGGGCAGCCTGGTCTGGCGGTTGGGCCGCACCAAGCCGGCTGCACCGCGCGGCGTGTATCTTTGGGGCGGGGTTGGGCGCGGCAAATCGATGCTGATGGACTTGTTCCACGACTGCTTGCAGATCAACCGCAAGCGCCGCGTCCATTTCCATGAATTCATGCTCGAGGTGCATGATCGGCTGCGGCGCGAACGGATGAACGAGAGGGGCAATCCGATCGCGCCGGTGGTTGCGGCGATTGCCGAAGAGACGCGCTGCCTCGCTTTCGACGAGATGGTGGTCAACAATTCAGCCGACGCGATGATTATGTCGCGACTGTTCACTGGGCTGGTCGATGCCGGCGTGACATTAGTCACCACCTCCAACCGAGCACCCGATCAGCTTTACAAGGATGGCCTCAACCGCGAACATTTCCTGCCGTTCATCGAACTGATCCAGAACCGCCTCGACGTGATGCCACTCAACGGCCAGACCGATTACCGGATGGAGCGGCTGACCGGCGTCACGACCTGGCATGTGCCCAATGGCCCGGTCGCGACGGCTGCGGTGCGCGACGCGTTCTTCAAGCTGACCGATTATCCGCCGGAAGATGCCGCGCACGTCCCGACCGAAGATATCGATGTTGGCGGCGGGCGGAAGCTCCACGTTCCCAAAAGCCTGAAGGGCGTTGCAGTCTTCTCGTTCAAGCGACTGTGTGCGGAGGCGCGGGGCGCGTCCGACTATCTGGCAATCGCGCGGCGCTATCACAGCGTCTTCATCGTCGGCATCCCGAAGCTAGGCCCCGAAAACCGCAACGAGGCGGCGCGGTTCGTCACGCTGATCGATGCGCTCTACGAACATAAGGTCAAGCTGATTGCGACTGCGGATGCAGCACCGTCAGACCTCTATGCCGCTGGAGATGGTCGTTTCGAATTCGAGCGGACAATCAGCCGGCTTTCCGAAATGCAGTCGCTGGATTATCTCGCGCTTGGGCACGGCGAGGGCTGATCCGCAGCCCTACTTGAAAGCCGTTCACCCCCATCCCACATCGCTATCATACCGGCGGCAACACCCCGCCGAGGATGGAAATTCCCATGATTGACGTTCGTCCCTTTGGCGGGCTCGGGGTTGCCGATCACGGCTGGCTCAACGCGCACCACCATTTCAGCTTTGCCGATTATCACGATCCCGCCCGCATGGGCTGGGGCGCGATCCGGGTTTGGAATGATGATGAAATCGACGCGAGGCAGGGCTTTCCGCCGCACCCGCATCGCGACATGGAAATCATCACCTATGTCCGCACTGGCGCGATCACCCACAAGGACAGCCTCGGCAATGAAGGCCGCACCCCTGCGGGCGACGTCCAGGTGATGAGCGCGGGGACCGGGATCCAGCATGGCGAATTCAACCTTGAAGATGAACTGACCACGCTGTTCCAGATCTGGATCATTCCCGATGCCACAGGCGGCGCTCCGGGCTGGGGTCAGCGGGCTTTTCCCAAAGGCAATCGCGCCGGGCAATGGGTCGTGCTGGCAAGGGGGACCCCCGGGAGTGATGACGCGCTTGCGATCCGTGCGGATGCGCGGGTGCTGGGCGCGACGCTCAAGGCGGGTGAAACGCTGACCTATGACGCCGATCCGGCGCGGCATATCTACCTTGTGCCCGCAACCGGTTTGATCACGATCAACGGCATTGCCGCCAAGGCGCGCGACGGCGTGGCGATCACGGGGCTGGAGCGCTTCAGCATCACCGCGGTTGAGGAAAGCGAACTGGTGCTGGTCGACGCGCGCTAGCGGCGCTAAGCAGGGCGCATCAACTGTTGACGGAGAAACTGATGCGCCTTTTGCCCCTGCTGCTCGCCAGCGCCCTTTTGCCCGCCCCCGCCTTTGCCGCGACCGACTGGCATGCCGAAGGGCGGACCATTCTCGAAAAGGCCATCTCGATCCCGACCGTGCAGGAGCGCAAGGACAGCCGGGTCAGCGAACTTGTGACCTTTCTGAAGGGCAAGTTCGAAGCGGCGGGCATAACGGACATTGCGGTAAAGCCCTATCTCAACACTCAGGCGATGATCGTGCGCTGGCCCGCTGCGGGCAAGCCCAAGTCCAAACCGATCCTGCTCCTTGGGCATATGGATGTGGTTGAGGCCAAGCGTGAGGACTGGTCGGTCGATCCGTTCCAGATGGTCGAGAAAGACGGCTATCTTTATGGTCGCGGTTCGACTGACATGAAGAACGGGATCACGGCGATCACGCTCGCGTTGCTGCGGCTGAAGGCCGAAGGTTTCAAGCCGAAGCGCGACATCATCGTTCTGTTCACCGGGGAGGAGGAAACCGGCGGCGAAGGCGCGCATCTTGGTGCGACCGATTGGCGCAAGCTGACCGATGCCGAATATGCTCTCAATGCAGATGCCGGAGGCGGTGCATTCCTGAAAGACGGGACCTCGGTCGGCTTTGGCCTCCAGACGTCGGAGAAAATGTACCAGAGCTTCAGCTTCACGGTGCGCAATCCCGGCGGCCACAGTTCAAGACCCCGGCCAGACAACGCGATCTATGAACTCGCATCCGGGCTGAAAAAGCTGGAAGCCCATCGCTTCCCCCCGGCCCTCAACGAAACCACCCGCGCCTATTTCACGGCTCGGGCGACACAGGAAAAAGGGTCGCTTGGGGATGCGATGCGCCGCTGGCTCAAGAACGGGGATGACCAGGAAGCCGCCGATTTTATCGAAGCCGATCCGACCGAAGTGGGGGGCACTCGCACCCGCTGCGTCGCAACCCGGCTCGAAGGCGGACATGCCGATAATGCCCTGCCTCAACTCGCAAGGGCGACGGTAAATTGCCGGATTCTGCCGGGGATACCGGCGAAGGACGTGCAGGCCGACCTTCAGGCGACCGTCGGTGATGGCGTAGTCGTCGTCCCGATCGGGGAAGGCACACCCTCCCCCTCTTCGCCGCTCCGGGCCGATGTGGTGAAAGCCTATACTGACTCGATCCACGTCCGGCATCCCGGCACACTCATCATTCCGCAAATGTCGGCTGGTGCCACTGATGGCCTGTTTTTCCGGGCGACCGGCATGCCGGTCTATGGGGTCGACGGCACGTGGATCGTGATCCCCGACGATGAACGTGCGCACGGGCGCGATGAGCGAGTGCCGATCAAGAGCTTCAACGAAAATCTCGATCACTGGCACGACATGCTGGCGAAACTGGCGGGGTAAGAGTGCCCTTCTCGCTTGCGGGAGGGATCCAGCACAGCCCTCAATCCGTTGCGGCCTAGGCCGCTTCTTTCTCCAGCACCTTATCCAGAACCCGCCCAAAGGTTTCGGCGTCCTGCGCGCCGGGGATCATGAATTTGCCGTTGATAATGAAGGCGGGGACGCCCGTGATATTCTGTTCGCGCCAGTAATTTTCCTCTGCGCGAACCGTCCCGGCATAGCGGCCATCAGCGAGGACGGCGGCGGCCTCGTCGCGATCCAGCCCGACCGCTTCCACCGCATCAAGCAAGACCGTTTCGTCGGACACATTCTGCTGCGCCGTGAAATAGGCATTGAACAGCGCCAGTTTGAGGGCGGTCTGCTTGCCGCTCTCACCCGACCAATGGAGCAACTGGTGCGCCTTGAACGTGTTGTAGATCCGGCTATCCGGCGAATAACGGAAATCGATACCGAACGGTGCCCCGGCGCCGGTGATCCGCTCTCGCGCGATGCGGCTCTGCTCCGGCGATGCGCCATAGCGTTCACGCGAATAGTCGGCCAGCGCCTGACCCTCCGGAGCGGTGTCCGGCGCGAGTTCGAACGGGTGCCAGGCGATCGTCGCCTCTGCGCGGTCTCCCAATAGTTCAAGTGCCCGTTCGAGCCCACGATAGCCGATGATGCACCAAGGACAGACGACGTCGGAGACGATGTCGATCGTCAGCTTCGCAGGTTCGGTGGACATCGCTCGAATTCCCTCAATATTTGGAAACCATAGTCTAGACTAACGCGCCTGAAATCTGAAGACATCCGTCATGCTGAACGTGTTTCAGCATCCATGCCTCCCAATTGCCAGTCGGAACCAGTGAGGCATGGACCCTGAAACACGTTCAGGGTGACGATTCACATTTTGCGCAACTCGCTCTAGCGGGCGTCTTGGCAGGGTCAATTCACTTGCCTTATTGCAATTTGTTCGCAATCGCAAGTAAAGCGGTAATATTTGCCATTTATGCGGTTGATGCACCAAGCGAATCGGCTTAGGGCAGCCATAATTCCCCCTACGGCTCAAGGAAGGACATCGCATCAATGGCACGCAAGAAGATTGCGCTGATCGGCGCAGGCATGATCGGCGGCACCCTCGCCCACCTCGCAGCACAGAAGGAACTGGGCGATATCGTCCTGTTCGACATTGTCGATGGCATTCCACAGGGCAAGGCGCTCGATCTGTCGCAATCGGCTCCGGTTGAAGGGTTCGATGTCAATCTCAAAGGCTCGTCCAACTACAAGGACATCAAGGGCGCGGACGTCTGCATCGTCACCGCCGGGATCGCCCGCAAGCCGGGGATGAGCCGCGACGATTTGCTCGCGATCAACCTCAAGGTGATGAAGTCGGTTGGCGAGGGCATCAAGAAATATGCCCCCAAGGCGTTCGTGATCTGCATCACCAACCCGCTCGACGCGATGGTCTGGGCGTTGCGCGAATTTTCCGGCCTGCCCCACAACATGGTCGTCGGCATGGCGGGTGTGCTGGATAGCGCGCGCTTCCGCCATTTCCTGGCCGACGAGTTCAAGGTTTCGGTTGAGGACGTGACGGCGTTCGTGCTCGGCGGGCACGGCGACACAATGGTTCCGGTCGTCGAATATTCGACCGTTGCGGGCATTCCGATCCCCGACCTGATCAAGATGGGCTGGTCAACCAAGGAACGCATCGACGCCATCGTCGCCCGCACCCGCGCTGGCGGCGGCGAGATTGTCGGCTTGCTCAAGACCGGTTCCGCTTATTACGCCCCGGCTACTTCGGCGATCGCGATGGCCGAGAGCTTCCTCAAGGACAAGAAGCGGCTCCTGCCCTGCGCGGCGAACCTGACCGGGCAATATGGCATCAAGAACCTCTATGTCGGCGTCCCCTGCGTGATCGGTGCGGGCGGCGTGGAGAAGATTGTCGAGATCGAACTGAAGAAGGGGGCGCAGAAGAATTTCGACGTGTCGGTCGATGCGGTCAAAGAACTGCTGGTGGCCTGCAAGAAGATCGATCCGAGTTTGAAGTGAACCCAAGTATGATCCTTGACACTTTGCGTCGGCAAGTGGGTGTTGCGTTAGGTGATCTGCCTGGCTGCAGCGGCGTCTATGCGCTTCGTGACCACCACGGTGCGATCCGCTACATCGGCATTGCACACGCTGAGGGTTTCCGTGTCCGCATCCGCAACAAACACGCCACTGGATCAGAGGACAGAAGTCACAAATTTAGCGCTGCCTACAATACGGGGCGACTTTGGAGAGATCGACATGGCAGCTTCAAGGAAGATGCTGCTGTGTCAAAGCGCCTTCGGAATCGCTTTATCCTAAAACATTGCACTGCGTCATACTTCGAATTGAAGGACTACACCAAGAAATCTGATCTCGAGCAGATTGAGAGCGAAGTAATCAGGATCGCTAGTGACGAGGAAATCCTATGGAACGGCAAATTTGAACCGGCTGATGAGCCGGCAGGCCTTGTTGACGCCCTCATATCTGAACTTGGGCTAAGCGCCGAAGATCGCAATGCGCTTGATCGGCAAGGCACAAGACACAAGGAAAGGCCACTATGAGCATTTTTGTTAACAAGCACACCAAGGTGATCACTCAGGGGATGACTGGGGAAACCGGCACGTTCCATACTGAACAGGGCATTGCCTACGGCACGCAGATGGTCGGCGGGGTGACGCCGGGCAAGGGCGGGACGACGCATATCGGCCTGCCCGTGTTCAACACGGTCGCAGAGGCGGTGCGTAAAACCGGGGCCGATGCGACCGTCGTCTATGTGCCGCCGCCCTTTGCCGCCGATTCCATCCTCGAAGCGATCGACGCCAATGTGCCGCTGATCGTGTGCATCACCGAGGGCATTCCGGTGCTCGACATGGTCAAGGTGAAGCGCGCTCTTTCGGGTTCCAAATCGCGGCTGATCGGGCCGAACTGCCCCGGCGTGCTGACCCCGAATGAATGCAAGATCGGCATCATGCCCGGCAGCATTTTTTCCAAGGGTTCGGTCGGCGTCGTCTCACGCTCCGGCACGTTGACCTACGAAGCGGTGTTCCAGACCACGGCTGAGGGCCTGGGCCAGACGACCGCGGTCGGCATTGGCGGCGATCCGGTGAATGGCACCAATTTCATCGACTGCCTCGAAGCGTTTCTGGCCGATGAGGCCACCCATTCGATCGTGATGATCGGCGAAATCGGCGGCTCGGCGGAAGAGGATGCCGCCCAGTTCCTGATCGACGAAGCCAAGCGCGGCCGCAAGAAGCCGATGGTCGGCTTCATCGCAGGCCGAACTGCACCTCCCGGGCGTCGCATGGGCCATGCCGGTGCCATCGTTTCGGGTGGCAAGGGCGGCGCGGATGACAAGATCGCGGCGATGGAAGCGGCCGGCATCCGTGTGTCGCCAAGTCCGTCGGAGCTTGGGCGGACATTGGTTGAGCTTTTGAAAGGCTAATTCCTCCCTCCCCCCAGGAAGGTCGCATTATGGGTTACGAGCAACATGATTTCGAGGTCGAACAGGGCCCAAGCTGGGCGCGTTCGAACTGGCCGCCAAGCGATACCGATGATCTGACCGCGGCGCTCGATCCGACGCAGATGAGCGTCGAGATCAAGGCGACAGCGGCAAAGGCCGGCAAGGCCCTGACCGAAGACGAAGTCGCGACCGCAGCGGGGGATTCGATCCGCGCGATGATGCTGATCCGGACTTATCGCGTCCGCGGGCATCTGGCCGCCAAACTCGATCCGCTGGGTTTGACCAAGCAGGATATTCCGCCCGATCTCACGCCCGAATATCATGGATTTTCCGGGACCGATCTCGACAAGGCCGTCTATGTCGGCGGCACTTTGGGGCTGCACTGGATCACCGTGCGTGCGCTCGTCATCATCCTGCGCGCCAATTATTGCGGCGCGGTCGGCCTTGAATATATGCATATCTCGGACGTGGAGGAGCGGCGCTTCTTCCAGGACCGGATGGAAGGCGCGGACAAGACCATCGGCTTCACCCCCGAAGGCAAGCGCGCCATCCTCGGCAAGGTGATCGAAGCCGAGCAGTATGAGAAATTCCTGGGCCGCAAATATGTCGGCACCAAGCGTTTCGGGCTCGACGGTGGCGAGGCGATGATCCCGGCGCTGGAGAGTTTCATCAAGCAGGGCGGCGCGCTGGGCGTGCGTGAGATTGTGATCGGCATGCCGCATCGCGGGCGTTTGAACGTCCTCGCGAACGTGATGGCCAAGCCCTATCGCGTGATCTTCCACGAATTCTCCGGCGGCAGCGCCAATCCCGACGATGTCGGCGGTTCCGGCGACGTGAAATATCATCTCGGCACCTCGACCGACCGCGAGTTTGACGGGATCAAGGTCCATATGTCGCTCGCCCCCAACCCCTCTCACCTTGAGGCGGTCGATCCGGTCGTGCTCGGCAAGGTCCGCGCCATCCAGACGATGCGTGACGATCTGGCCGATCATGTCCAGGTGCTGCCGATCCTCCTCCACGGCGACGCGGCCTTTGCCGGGCAAGGGATCGTCTGGGAATGCCTCGGCTTTTCCGGCATCCGGGGATATAATACTGGCGGCTGCATCCATTTCATCGTGAACAATCAGGTGGGCTTCACCACCTCGCCGCAGTTCGCCCGCTCTTCGCCCTACCCGTCCGACGTGGCCAAGGGCGTGCAGGCACCGATCCTCCATGTGAATGGCGACGATCCCGAAGCGGTGACCTTCGCCTGCAAGATGGCCATCGAATACCGCCAGAAGTTCCACCGCGACATCGTGATCGACATGTGGTGCTATCGTCGCTTCGGCCACAATGAGGGCGATGAGCCGAGCTTCACCCAGCCGCTCATGTATGCCAACATCCGCCAGCATCCGCCTGTATCCGAAATCTATGCCGCACGGCTGGTCGACCAAGGCGTAATCGACCGCAATTGGGCGCCCGAGCATGCGATGCGCTTCGTGGCGCTGCTGGAGCAGGAATTCGAAGGCGCGGCAAACTACAAGGCGAACGAGGCCGACTGGTTCGGCGGCCGCTGGGCTGGCCTCAGCAAGCCCGCCGACCCGGAAAGCGCGCGCCGCAATGTCGATACCGGCCTATCGCGCAAACTGTTCGACAGCCTTGGCCGCACCCTCACCAACGTGCCCGACAGCCTGACCATCCACCCGACTTTGGGCCGGGTGATCGAGGCAAAGAAGGCGATGTTCACGTCGGGCGAAGGCTTTGACTGGGCGACGGCGGAAGCACTGGCGTTCGGCGGGCTGCTCTCCGAAGGCTATGGCGTCCGCCTGTCCGGCCAAGACTCAGGGCGTGGCACATTCAGCCAGCGCCACGCCGTCTGGGTCGATCAGACGAGTGAAGCAAAATATGTGCCGCTCGCGACTGTGCCGCATGGCCGGTTCGAAGTGCTGGACAGTCCGCTGTCCGAATTTGGCGTGCTCGGCTTCGAATATGGCTATGCCGGGGCCGACCCCAAGGCGCTGGTGCTGTGGGAAGCGCAATTCGGCGATTTCGCCAATGGTGCGCAGGTGATGATCGATCAGTTCATCGCGGCGGGCGAGGCCAAATGGCTCCGCGCCAACGGCCTCGTCCTGCTCCTGCCGCACGGATATGAGGGTCAGGGGCCCGAGCATTCTTCCGCGCGGCTCGAACGCTGCCTCCAGCTTTGCGCCGAGGATAATCTCCAGGTTGCCAACTGCACGACGCCCGTCAATTATTTCCACCTGTTGCGGCGCCAGATGCACCGGCCGTTCCGCAAGCCGCTGATCGTGATGACGCCCAAATCGCTGCTGCGGCACAAGATGGCCATCTCCAAGGCGTCCGAGTTTATCGACCAGGGCCATTTCATGCGCATCCTCTCCGACCCTTGGGCGCCCGAGGACAAGGATGTGAAACGGCTGGTCCTGTGTTCGGGCAAGCTTGCCTATGACCTGTTCGACGCGCGCAATGCGGCCGGGGACAAGAATACCGCGATCGTCCGCATCGAGCAGCTTTATCCCTTCCCCGGCGATCCGCTGGTCAAGCGCCTCGAGCGGATGATGAACCTTGAAGAGGTGGTCTGGGCGCAGGAAGAACCGCGCAACAATGGCGGCTGGTCGTTCGTTGAATCGCTGATCGAGGATTGCCTCATCCGCGCGAAAGTTGCACCGAAGCGACCGCGCTATGCGGGCCGCAAGGCCAGCGCGGCAACCGCAACCGGCCTCATGAAACGCCACCAGGCCGAACAGGCCGCCCTTGTTGCCGACGCGCTGGGCCATAACGTCCGCGCCGAAATCAGACGCCAGCGGAAAGGCTGACCATGAGCACTGAAGTCAAAGTCCCCACATTGGGTGAATCGATCAGCGAAGCGACGCTGGGCCAATGGCTCAAACAGCCGGGCGAAGCGGTTGCCGCCGACGAAGCGATTGCCAGCCTTGAGACTGACAAGGTTGCCGTCGAAGTGACCGCCCCTGTTGCCGGGGTTATGGGTTCGCATGCGGTCAAGGAAGGCGACACGGTCAATGTCGGGGCCGTGATTGGATCGATCGAGGAAGGCAGTGGAACGCTCGTCGCAGCCAAGCCCGCCGCCGCGACCCCTGCCCCCGTTGCAACGGCCGCGCCTGAGCCGTCGGCCGAAGCGGTCGGAGATTTGACGCTTTCGCCCGCCGTGCGCCGCTTGGTGCTCGAACTCGGGATCGACCCTTCGAAGATCAGGGGCAGCGGCAAGGATGGCCGGCTGACCAAGGAAGATGTGCTGGCCGCCGCCAAATCGGGTGGAGACGTGGCTCCCATGCCCGTCGCGGTTCCGACTGCGGCTTCTGCGCGCGGCGAAGAACGGGTCCGCATGACGCGTCTGCGCCAGACCGTCGCCCGTCGCCTAAAGGAAGCGCAGAATACGGCGGCGATGCTGACCACCTTCAACGATGTCGACATGACCGAAGTGGTGGCCGCGCGCGCGAAGTATAAAGACCTTTTCGAGAAGAAGCACGGCGTCCGCCTCGGTTTCATGGGTTTCTTCACCAAGGCCGTGTGCATGGCACTGAAGGACATCCCGGCGGTCAACGGCTCGATCGAGGGTGAGGAAATCGTCTATCGCAATTATGCCGATATTTCGGTCGCGGTCTCGGCCCCCAACGGGCTGGTCGTCCCCGTCATCCGCGATGCGCAAACCCTGTCGATTGCCGCCATCGAGCGGACGATCGGCGATTTCGGCGCGCGGGCCAAAGCTGGCACGCTGACGATGGACGACATGGCGGGCGGTACCTTCACCATTTCCAATGGCGGCGTGTTCGGTAGCCTGATGTCCACCCCGATCATCAACCCGCCGCAATCGGGGGTGCTGGGCCTTCACCGGATAGAGGATCGCCCGGTCGTCCGCGACGGCCAGATCGTCATCCGCCCGATGATGTATCTCGCGCTGAGCTATGACCACCGCCTGATCGACGGGCGCGAAGCCGTGACCTTCCTTGTCGCAGTCAAAAATGCGATTGAGGATCCAACGCGGTTGTTGATCGATCTTTAAGGAGCCGTGTGATGGCTGAACAAGACTACGACGTCATCTTCATTGGCTCGGGACCCGGCGGCTATGTCGGCGCCATCCGTGCGGCACAGCTTGGCCTGAAGACGGCCTGCGTTGAAAGCCGTGAAACGCTGGGCGGCACCTGCCTTAATGTCGGGTGCATCCCATCCAAGGCGCTGCTCCACGCGTCGGAGCTTTTTGAGGAAGCCCATTCGGGTGCGCTTGCCAAGTTCGGCGTGAATTTGAAATCGGTCACGCTCGATCTCGCGACGATGCAGGGCGAAAAGGACAAGGCGGTTGGGGAACTGACCGGGGGCATCGCCTTCCTGTTCAAGAAGAACAAGGTGGACTGGATCAAGGGCCATGCGGCCTTCACCTCTGCAAGCAGCATCGATGTCGGTGGCACAATTTACACCGCAAAAAACTTTGTTATCGCAACAGGATCATCTGTCACCCCGCTGCCGGGCGCGACTGTTGACCAGAAAATTGTCGTCGATTCCACCGGCGCGCTGACCCTTTCCAAAGTGCCCGGCCATCTGGTGGTGATTGGCGGCGGCGTGATCGGGCTTGAGCTTGGTTCTGTCTGGAGACGACTGGGCGCAAAGGTTACGGTCATCGAATATCTTGACCAGATCCTGCCCGGTATGGACGGCGAAGTGCGCAAGGAAGCGGCGAAGATCTTCAAGAAGCAGGGCTTTGAGATCCGCACCTCGACCAAAGTGACCGGCGTCACCGTCAAGGGCAAGACCGCGACGCTGACCGTCGAACCCGCAGCGGGCGGCGGCGCCGAAACGATTGCAGCAGACGTGGTTCTCGTCAGCATCGGGCGCAAGCCCAATGTCGAAGGCCTCGCGCTGGAAAAGACAGGCGTCGTGACCAACAAGCGCGGCCAGATCGAAACCGATCACCGCTTTGCCACCCAAGTCGCGGGCGTCTGGGCGATCGGCGATGTCATCCCCGGCCCGATGCTCGCCCACAAGGCGG
>JANLQV010000218.1:0-10328 GCA_031368025.1 Sphingomonadales bacterium
CCGCCTTGAGCTTCATCGACACGACGTCCGATCCAGCCCCGGCTTCCGACATGGCAAGCGAGCCGACATGTTCGCCCGAGATCAGTTTAGGGAGATATTTGGCCTTTTGCTCGGTATTGCCCCAGCGACGGATCTGGTTGACGCACAGGTTCGAATGGGCGCCATAGCTGAGGCCAACGGAGGCCGAGGCCCGGCTCACTTCCTCGACGGCAACGACATGTTCGAGATAGCCAAGCCCCAGCCCGCCCCATTCTTCCTCGACAGTAATGCCGTGCAGGCCCAACGCACCCATTTCCGGCCAGAGATCGCGCGGAAACCAGTCCTCCGCATCAATCTTCGCAGCCAATGGGGCAATTCGTTCATCGGCAAAACGCCGGGTGGTTTCGCGGATCATGTCCGCATTTTCACCAAGCGCAAAATCGAAATCGGGCGTGGCAGTCATTCAGGCGTCTCCAGATACTGGCATTGGCGTAGCACCGAAATCCGGACGGGGAAACGGTTGCGGGTTATCGGCGGGCTTGCCACGATGTGGGCATGACAAATACCAAAATTTGCAAGGCGTCAAAAACTGCCTGGGATCGGCCCGGATTGGAAAGTTGTATGAATTCAGGACGCTCTATTTGTCCTCGCAGCAACCATGACGCTTTACAGTCAAGCGCCACTAGGCAAAATACGCCCTGCACTTTGTTTCAGGGAAACTGACATGTCGGTGGATACGGTAATTATCCTTGCCGCAATATTGGGTGGCGCCGTCATTGCGATGATCTGTTCGTTCATGATATTAGCTCGGAGGCGACGTCGCGCCCGGCGCAGGCGAAGTCTGCGCTATTATTATGATTGAGGTCTCCATGCGCGCTTTCCAGCCAGCAACTGTGCGTATCCAGGCAGAAATCTGGCGCGCAAAGCACTGCTCTCCATATTACTATTGCGAAGCGGTCGCATAATGTGTAGCGAACGATTCGCAATAGCGGGAGTCGTTCATGGTCGTCTGTGTCTGCAATGCCATTCGTGAACGCGACGTTCGTCACGCCGCGCGGGGTGGTGCGCGCAGTCCGGCGACTGCCTATCGGTCGCTCGGATGCAAGGCACAATGCGGCCAGTGCATTCCTTTTGCGCGTGAGATCATCCAGGCTGAACACGCGATTGCTTGCTAGTCTCAATAGCGGATTATTCCCTGATTTCCGCCACTTTTTGACTGTTCTCCGATCTCTTCCCGCGCTATAAACATTGGTGTTGCAGTGCAAAGGACCAAATCATGAAGGGCGACCCCAAGGTCATCGAATTCCTCAACCAGGCGCTCAAGAACGAGCTGACCGCGATCAACCAGTATTTTTTGCACTATCGCATGCTCGACAATTGGGGAGTCGCGCGGCTTGCCAAATTCGAATATGGCGAGAGCATCGACGAGATGAAGCATGCCGACAAGCTGGCGGAACGCATCCTGTTCCTCGATGGCTTGCCCAATTTCCAGATGCTTGGGCGACTCCGGATCGGCGAGTCGGTCGAAGAAGTGCTGAAGGCGGACCTTGCACTCGAGGAAGAGGCGATCCCGCCGTTGCGCGAAGCGATCGTCCATTGCGAGAAAGTGCGTGATTTCGTTAGCCGGGATCTGTTTGCCCATATCCTCGAAAATGAGGAAGAACATGTCGATACGCTTGAAACCCAGTTCGAAATGATTCGGCAGATGGGGCTAGAGAATTACATCCAGCTCCAATCAAACCCTGCCAGCGATAGCTGAAACCGTCCTCAGGCCGAACGTCCAGCGACCAGTTCTCCGCTATGGCTGGCGCCCGGCTTGCGCACGAGCAGCGGATTTGTTTCATGATCAAAGGCAGCTATGGTTTGATCAAACATCGCGCGAAGCTGCACAACCTCTTCGAGAAGGCTATCGGGTGACTGATGCCATTCGAGGCAGTCGCGCGCCTGAATTTCAATTTTCTCGGCCAGTTCGGCCACGCCAAGTGCGCCCAACTGGACAGCTTCGGATTTCAGCAGATCAGCCGGACTGATCATCGCAATGGCATCATTCGCGCGCATCGCATTTTCGATCGCCGTCACGGCCTTGCCACCGTCATCACGAAAATAGCTAAGCACACGAAAAAAGTTGGCGCCAAGCGAAGCTCGGGCCTGCTCGAACCGGTTCCAATCCATTGCGATGTCATCTGATCGTATCATGCCTGTGATCGAACCTTTTCAGCCGCAGCAAGTACCAACTCACTGAATGGTTTCGATATTAGGCCGAATTAGTAAACGAGGTGTTGCAATCCAGGTGCCGATTGTCCGCAAAAAAGCCTCGCGTCGTTTTCACTTGGATTGACGCAGTCACTGTTCCCCGGCGAAGGCCGGGGAACAATCAACAGTTCAATCAAACTGAAATACGATCTAGCCGGCCTTGGCGACCCCGACCAGCGCCGGACGCAACAGCCGGTCGCGGATCATGTAACCGGACTGCATTTCCTGGATGATCGTGCCGGGCTCAGCCTCTGCGGTGGGAATTTCGACCATGGCCTGATGCTTGTTGGGGTCGAGCGCCTGACCCAACGCCTCAATGCGTTTGATGCCATTGCGATCGAACACCGAGGCGAGTTCACGCTGGGTTGCTTCAAGGCCGGCAATAAGCCCCTTTGACGCTTCATCGGCGCGCATCGCTTCGGGGATCACGTCAAGCGCACGGGTCAGGTTATCGGCCACTGACAGGACGTCGCGGGCAAAGCCGGTTGCAGCATAAGCACGTGCATCCTGCGCATCCTTTTCGAGGCGGCGACGGACATTCTGGGTTTCAGCCTGCGCATAAAGGATCTGCTGGCGTGCTTCTTCAAGCTCACCCAGCAGCGCGCCCAATGGATCGTCCTCCGGATTTGGCTCGCTGGGCGCACCTTCGGCGATCATTTCGTCTTCGGCCTGCAATTCTTCTTCGGTCATTTTTGCATCAATCTCGATAAGGTCTGGGCGGTGAAATCAACCATGGGAACGACACGGGCATAATTCAAGCGGGTGGGACCGATCACGCCGACCACACCGACCACCCGTCCGTCCCGTCCGCGATACGGCGCGGCGATAACCGAAGAGCCCGACAATGCGAAGAGTTTGTTCTCCGAACCAATAAAGACCTTGGTCGCCGAACCCTCCTGCGCGCTCTCGAGAAGCCGGGCGATCTCCTCCTTGCCCTCGATCTGGTCGAGCAATTGGCGGACCCGATCAAGATTGGCCGCAGCCTGGGCGTCGATCAAATTGGCAGCGCCCCGCACGATCAGCACCGGGCGCTGAGCATTGTCGCGCGCCCAATCGGCCAGACCGTTGACGATCAAATCCTGCGAGGCGGCATCAAGTGCCGCTTTTTCTTGCCCGATCTCCCGGGCAATGACGACAGACGCTTCGTTGAGCGTCAGGCCGGCCAGGCGCGCGGTCATATAATTCCCGGCTTCGATGAGCGCCGACTGCGTCATCCCGCGCGGCAAGTCGATCACACGGTTTTCAACCGATCCATCATCGCCCACCAATATGGCCAACGCCTGCTCGGCAGAGAGCGGCGCAAAGGCGAATTGCTTCAATCTGGGTTCGTGAGTTGGCACGAGCACCAGCCCTGCGCACGCCGAAAGCCCGGAGAGTGCAGATGTCGCCGCCGCAAGGGCTTCCTCGATCGGGCCGGAACCGGTCAACCGCGATTCGATCGCCGCGCGCTCGTCTGCCGTTGGCTCGGCGGCCTGCATCATCCCGTCGACGAACAAGCGCAAGCCGCTCTCGGTTGGCATGCGCCCGGCCGACGTGTGTGGTGCGGCCAGCAGCCCAAGCTCTTCAAGATCCTGCATCACATTGCGGATCGAGGCGGGCGACAGGTTCATGACGGCCAGTTTCGAAATCGTCCGCGATCCGACCGGGACGCCGGAGCCGAGATAGGATTCAACCACCACGCGAAAAACGTCGCGCGCACGGTCAGTCAGTTCATGGACGGGAGCGGTCATCACGATTGATGTAGGGCATCAGTTCCCCATTCTCAACGCCTCGCCCTTTATTGCTGGGGCTGGCCTTGCATTGCCTGAATCTCGGCAATGCTTTTGAAATCGATCAGGTCGATCAGGAATATCAGCGCGGAATTCGCAGGAATGGGCCCGGTTTCCTTGTCTCCATAGCCAAGCGTTGCCGGGATGCAGAGCTTGAAGCTTGCGCCACGCTGCATCAGTTTCAGCCCTTCTGCAAAGCCGGGGATGACGCGGCTCACCGGGATTGGCACTGGCCCTGCATCGTCGAACGGCGCGCCGGTGGCCGCGACATAGCCCCTATAGTTGACTAGCGTGACGTCGCTATCGGTCGGTTGTGCCCCGGAACCCGCCTTCACGACCGTATAGCCTAAACCGGACGCGCTTTTTGACGCGCATTGCCTGTCCGCGGCGGCAAGTGGCCCTGGTGCCTTCTTGATATCGAGCAAGCCAATTTCGAACACTAGGTCCGAATTGGCCGGGATCGTGCCCGCCGCCTGCGCGCCATAACCGAGACGGGCTGGAATGCAGAGCCGGATGCGGCCGCCGACCTTGAGGAGCTTCAGCCCTTCGGTAAAGCCCGGAATAACGTCACGGACGCCAAATTCCGCTCGCTCGGATTGGTCAAACTGCGTGCCATCGGCGGCAAGCGTGCCCTTGTACGCGATCGCCACCTTGTCGGCATCGACCGGGGTTGCGCCAGCGCCAGCGATGAGCATTGTGTAGCCAAGCCCGGACGGCGTCTTGAGCGTGCAGGCACCGGAGGGCGGAGCAGGCGTCGCAGCGGCGGCCGGGGTCGGCATTTCAGAAAGTGCAACAGCCATGCTTGCCACAAGCATGGCTGTCCGGGCGAAGCGGCCGGGAACGCGGGAAATGATCATTCCCCTCCGCTAGCCGCGTCGCGCATGATCGGCAATCACCCGGTTTCGATTATTTTCGGCGGGCCAGCCAGATCAGGACGGCGCCTCCAACGGCGAGGAACATGCCATTCCAACTCCATTGCGGCACGCCGATCATGAAGCTATCGGCCGGCCAGCGAATGATGTTCAGGCCCTGCCCGATCCACAAGCCGCCCATCAGCAGCATCAACACACCCAGAACCTGGGCCAAGACTTTCAGCAATCCCATCGTCTTTCCTCTCCTCTTTGGGGGCTGGTGATATCCGCCCCTCGCGTCTAGATGCGCGCAAACAATCACAAAGGACAAGCATAATGCGCCCATCCAGACGCGCGCCCGACCAGATGCGCGCCATCACGATCGAACCTGCCTTCACCAAACACGCAGAAGGGTCATGCCTTGTCAGCTTCGGGGACACACGGGTGCTGGTGACTGCCAGCGTCGAAGAACGCGTGCCGCCGTTCATGCGCGGCAAAGGCGAAGGCTGGGTAACAGCCGAATACGGCATGCTGCCCCGCGCCACCCACACGCGTAGCAATCGCGAGGCTGCGAAAGGCAAGCAATCCGGGCGGACGCAGGAAATCCAGCGGCTGATCGGGCGCTCACTGCGTTCGGTCATGGACATGAAGATGCTCGGCGAGCGTCAGATTACGCTCGATTGCGACGTAATCCAGGCCGATGGCGGGACGCGGACGGCGTCCATCTCGGGTGCGTGGGTGGCGATGCGACTGGCAGTCGACAGCCTGATCAAGAGCGGCAAGCTCGAAAGCGATCCGATCAAGCAAAAAGTCGCGGCGATCAGTTGCGGCATCTACCAGGGCACGCCGGTTCTCGATCTCGACTATGACGAGGATTCGAATGCCGGAGCCGACGCCAATTTCGTCCTGACCGAAGATGGCAATATCGCCGAGGCGCAGGCCACAGCCGAGGGTGAAACCTATGATGAGGAAGCCCTGCTCCGCCTGCTTCGCCTCGCGCGGATTGGCTGCAAGGCGATTTTTGAGGCACAGGACACGGCGACGGGCCGCTGATGCGCAAACTAGCGCCGGGAAAGCTCGTCATCGCCAGCCACAACCAGGGCAAGGTGCGCGAGATCCGGGCACTGCTCGCGCCGTTCGGCATTGAGCCGGTTTCGGCGGGCGACCTCGGCCTGCCCGAGCCTGAAGAGACCGGCACAACCTTCGCCGAAAATGCCCTGATCAAGGCGCATGCGAGCGCCGAGGGATCGGGCATTGTCGCGCTGGCGGACGATAGCGGGCTGTGTGTTGAAGCGCTTGGCGGTGATCCCGGCGTCTATACCGCCGATTGGGCAGAGACGCCCAACGGGCGCGACTGGTATCTCGCGATGGAAAAGGTCGAGACCAGATTGAAAGCGCTCGGTCCCAATGTGGACCGCTCGGCACATTTTACCTGCACGCTGGCGCTGGCCTGGCCCGATGGCGAAACCTTGCTGTTCGAAGGGCGCGTCTATGGCCATCTGACCTGGCCACCGCGCGGGGAGCTGGGTTTCGGCTATGATCCGGTCTTCGTGCCCGTGGGCCATGACCTGACCTTTGCCCAGATCCCACCCGAGGCCAAGCACGCGATCAGCCACCGCGCCGAAGCCTTTGCCAAGCTGGTCGCGGCGGCCTTCTGAACGTGAGCGATGCGCTCGCCCTCTACATCCACTGGCCGTTCTGCGTCTCCAAATGCCCCTATTGCGATTTTAACAGCCATGTCCGCGAAAGCGTGGATCAGGCCGCATGGCGAGCCGCCCTTTTGCAGGACATGGCGCATGAGGCGTCCCTACTGCCCGGACGCCCGGTGGGCTCGATCTTCTTCGGCGGCGGCACGCCCTCACTGATGCCGCCCGTGACCGTCGCGGCGCTGATCGCAGCCGCCGAGGCGCATTGGGGCTTCACAGCGGACGTCGAAATCACACTTGAGGCCAACCCCTCTTCGGTCGAAGCGGCGCGCTTTGCTGATCTTGCGGCGGCTGGCGTCAATCGCGTCTCGGTGGGGCTTCAGGCGCTCGAGGATGCGTCGCTTGTCTTCCTTGGCCGTGCACACGACGTGGCCGAAGGGCTGGCCGCGCTCGAAACCGCGCAGCGCCATTTCGACCGCGTCAGTTTCGACCTGATCTATGCGCGGCCCGAGCAATCGCTGGACGATTGGCAGACCGAACTGGGCCGCGCGATCTCTTTCGGCACCGAACATCTGTCGCTCTACCAACTGACCATCGAGCCAGGCACACGCTTTGCAACGCTGGTCACGCAGGGCACGCTCAGGCCGGTCGATCCCGATCATGGGGCCGACCTGTTCGAGCTGACGCGCGAGATGACAGTCGGCGCTGGGCTTCCGCCTTACGAAATCTCGAACCACGCCCGTCCCGGCTGTGAGAGTCGCCACAATCTGACCTATTGGCGCTATGGCGATTATGCAGGGATCGGCCCCGGTGCGCATGGAAGGCGCAGCACACTGGCAACCGTGCGTCACAAAAAGCCCGAAAACTGGATCGGTGCGGTGGCACGCAATGGTCATGGCCTGCAGACCGAGGAACAGTTGCCCCCCGCCGAACGCGCCCGCGAAGCGCTGATGATGGGCATGCGGCTGAGGGAGGGCGTTGACTTGAGTCGTATCGCCGTGCGCTGCAAAGTCGACGAGGACACACTGATCGACGCACGGCAGGCAATGGCCCTCGAGGGGCACGGCCTGATTGGCCGGACGAGCAGTCGATTGATCGTCACAGACGCGGGCATGCCGCTGCTCGACCGCATCCTATCCGAATTGGTGGCCATCTGACCGGAAGAATTTCAATGGTGGAGATTTTAACAATCGGCTGTTAGGGCGCGGCCCCATGAAAAAGCTCCGCAAAGCAGTCTTCCCCGTCGGTGGCCTTGGCACCCGCTTCCTGCCCGCAACGAAGGCGATGCCCAAGGAAATGCTGACGGTCGTGGACAAGCCGTTGATCCAGTATGCGGTCGATGAGGCCCGAGAGGCGGGCATCGAGCAGATGATCTTCGTCACTGGACGCGGAAAATCGGCGATCGAGGATCATTTCGATATTTCCTACGAACTCGAAACAACGATGACCGATCGCGGAAAATCGCTTGAGGTGATCGAGGGGACGCGGTTTCGCCCGGGCGAGGTCATTTATGTCCGCCAACAAGAGCCGATCGGACTGGGCCACGCCATCTGGTGTGCCCGTCACATTATCGGCGACGAACCCTTTGCCGTTTTCCTGCCGGACGAACTGATGGCCGGCAGCCCCGGCTGCATGAAACAGATGGTCGAGGCCTATGAAAAAGTCGGCGGAAACATTGTCTGCAGCTATGAAGTGCCGGAAAGCGAAACCCACAAATATGGCGTAATCACGCCGGGGAAAGTCGATGGACGGCTGGTCGAGGTGAAGGCCTTGGTGGAAAAGCCTGCGCCGGGCACCGCCCCGTCAAATCTCATGATTCCTGGACGCTATATCCTTCAACCTGAAGTCATGCGCGTGCTGGAAGGCCAGGCTCGCGGGGCTGGCAATGAAATCCAGTTGACCGACGCGATGGCCCGCATGATCGGCACGCAGCCCTTCCACGCCTTTGCCTTTGACGGTCGGCGCTTCGATTGTGGTGACAAGGCTGGTTTCATTACCGCGAATATAGCACTCGCGCTTGATCGGGCAGACATTGGCGCCGAGGTCCGTCGCTGGCTGGATGACAATCGCTAGAAACGGGCGATCGATTTACGTCCAAAGACAGAATATTTTCTCAATCCTGCCAGTAAAAAGTCCCAGAAATCCGTCACTTTCCAGTTCCGGGTTAACCGAATTGCAGGACTTTGTCCCTAGTCTCCAGCATTGGGGAGCAAGGGACCAAATGTGCGGCAGAAATTTCGTATAAGGCCAGTTGCACCCGTCATCGCGATGGTGGTGCTGTTCCTTGCTGTGCTCGGTTTCAGCCTGATCCAGACGATGCGCGAGGCAGATTCGATTGACTCTGAGCGGACGCGTCTCGCTGTCGCTGCCGCTGTCCAGGCTCAAGTCCAGCAAATTGTGATCATGGCGGATGACAATGCCATTTGGGACGATGCCGCAACGGCTGTCTATCCCCGGTTGCAGCAATCCGACTTCTTCTGGAGCAGTTGGGGCTGGTCTTCCGCCGAGGGCAGGAATTTCGATACTGTCGTCATTCTCGATCATGAAGGCCACCCCCTGCTGGGCTACAGCCGAGGGCGGCCGGTACGGATCGATCCGGTTTCAGAATTTGGCAAGCCATTCGCGATCCTGATGGAACGCGCCAAACGCCAGAAACAGGCCGTGGGAGGTCTGGCCGCCTCGCCCGACGGCCCCGTCCTGATTGGCTTGGCCAACATTATGCCAACAAGCAGCGCGCTGGATCATATCGTGCCCAGCACCGGGGCCTATTGGCTGGTTTTCACCAAGCCTTTCGGCCAGGCTGCCGTCGATGCTATTGGCCGCGGTTTGATCCTCGAAAACATGGTCCTGTCAAACCGCCCGACGAACGATGCCGGGTTCGCGGTCCGAGATGCTGCCGCGAAGCCGATCGCCAGCCTGAACTGGACGCCATCGCAGACCGGCATGAAAGCCCTTGAACGCGCCCTTCCCTGGATCGCGATCGGCGCGGCTCTTCATTTGCTGGTCGGCATTTTTGTCAGTCGCCGCGCGATGCGATCGGTTGCCACCCTGGCCGAACAGGCGCTGATGGACAGTCTGAGCAACCTGCCCAATCGTCGCGCCCTGCGCCGCGATCTGGATTACCGGCTGAAACGGGGCGAAAAGCTGGCACTCGCACTGATCGACCTTGATGGGTTCAAGGGAATCAATGACAATTATGGCCATCAGGTCGGCGATCGTCTGATCAAAAGCGTCGCAGAACTGCTCAAGGAGCAAGTTGGCGCACGCGGAATGGTCGCGCGGCTCGGAGGTGATGAATTCGCCATTATGGTGCCAGGGGCGACGGCTGTGATCGCATTGCAGGACATTGCCCGCGCGGTGCTCGACAAGCTTTCCCGCCCTTTTCGTATCGACGAACGGACCGTACTCGTGGGGGCAAGCATCGGACTGGCATCGGTCAGTCTCAATGATTTCGATGCAAGCGAATTGATGCGCCGGTCAGATGTCGCGATGTATGCGGCGAAGCGCGCGGGCAAGATGCGGCTTTCCTGGTATGATGAAATGCTTGACCAGAAGCAGGCCACTGCCCAAACGATCGAGACGGAATTGCGTGCCTCAATCGAGGCACAGGATTTCGATCTGGTCTACCAGCCGGTGGTCGACATTCACGACAGAAAGATCACAGCCGTCGAGGCTCTGCTTCGCTGGTCGAGCCCGACGCGCGGCGAAGTGAGCCCGTCCGAATTCATACCCATCGCCGAAGAGACCGGGCTGATCGACCGGATCGGAATGATTGTGCTCCGCCGCGCCTGTCGCGAAGGGCTGGATTGGGGCGACGTTCGCCTGGCGGT
>JANLQV010000221.1:0-2948 GCA_031368025.1 Sphingomonadales bacterium
CCGCATCGATCATCGCGCGATGCTGTTTCGCGCGCTGTTGCTGGGGGCGGATCAGGAGAAACCAGAAGATCACGAAGATGAGAGCCAGCGGCATCATCTGGATCAAAAAGGCCGAAGCTCCACCGGGGCCGGCGGCTCCAGCGGCGGCCTGAGCATATGCGGGTGTAATGAGCATCCAAAATCCAGTTTCGAAGAGTAAGGGTAAGTATCCCGGCGATTGCTGGCGCGCCTAACAAATCGAGGCTAACCGCGCAACAGGCACGTCAAGTGGGGAACCGAAGGAGAGAATGCAATGATCATCGTAATGGGCCACGCAAAACTGGGGCTAGGGGAAATCGATAGGCTGGGTGACGCCATGGCAACCCAGATCGCAGCGACCTTGGCGGAGGATGGGTGCCTCCACTATGGCTATTCCCGGGACGTGCTTGAACCGGATACGATGATCATCACCGAGCGCTGGCGCGACAATGACGCCATCACAGCGCATTTCGCCAGCCCGCATATGGCGGCGTTCAACGCCGTTCTCGCCAGCGCAAAGGTGCTTGAGGTCAGCGTCAAGGCCTATGAGAATGGCGAAGTGCGGACGTTGATGGGGAACTGATCCCAAAGCAAAACGGCCCCGGGTTTCCCCGAGGCCGTCTTGTTTTGCAATGACGCGAAGGTTTAGCGCTTCGAGAACTGGAAGCTCTTGCGAGCCTTGGCCTTGCCGTATTTCTTGCGTTCAACCGTGCGGCTGTCGCGGGTCAGGAACCCTGCGGCCTTGACGAGCGGACGCAGCGTCGGTTCATATTTCGTCAAAGCCTGAGCGATGCCGTGCTTGACGGCACCGGCTTGGCCCGAAAGCCCACCGCCCTTGACGGTGGCAATGACATCGAACTGCTCGGTGCGTTCGGCGACCGCGAATGGCTGGTTGATGACCAGACGTAGCGTCGGACGCGCGAAGTAAGCGGTCTGGTCGCGGCCATTGACGATAATCCGGCCGGTGCCGGGCTTCAGCCAGACGCGGGCGACCGCATCTTTACGGCGTCCGGTAGCGTAGGAGCGGCCCTGCGCATCGATTTCGCGTTCGCGAAGGATGGCAAGTGTCGATTTGACGACGGGCGGCGGTGGCGCGGCATCCTCAACGGGTGCTTCGGTCGCGACAGCAGGTGCAGCGGATGTCAGATCCTTGAGATCTGCAAGCGATTGACGGGTATCTTCGGACATTATGCCCCCACCTTGTTCTTGCGGTTACGGGCCGCGATATCGAGAAATTCAGGGTTTTGCGCCGTGTGCGGATGCTCGGTGCCCGCAAAGATACGCAGGTTGCGCATCTGCTGGCGACCAAGCGGCCCGCGCGGGATCATGCGTTCGACAGCCTTTTCAAGGATCCGCTCTGGAAAGCGACCTTCGAGGATCTTGCCGGCCGTGATGCCCTTGATGCCGCCGGGATAGCCGGTGTGGCGATAATAGACCTTCTGGTCGAGCTTGCGCCCGGTGAACTTGATCTTGTCCGCGTTGATCACCACGACATTGTCACCACAATCGACATGCGGGGTGAAGCTCGGCTTGTGCTTGCCGCGCAGGACATTGGCGATGATCGTGGCGGCACGGCCAACGACCAGACCTTCGGCATCGACCAGATGCCATTTCTTTTCCACATCAGCCGGTTTGACCGACTTGGTGGTCTTCATCAGAGCCTTCATGGCGCCCAACTTTCCGGGGATAACCCCCTCTAAAACGAAAACGCGCGAGGCCACAGCCCCGCGTCGATGGCGGCTCTTTTGCAGTGAATGCAATGAAAGTCAAGGATATGGGCGGGCTTTGAAACGGGTATTATAATACCGTTAAAATGAAACGCCGGTCATTTCTTCCGATGCTGTCCAAAGCGCGGCGGCGTTTCCAGTGTCGATGGCATGCTCCCTGACACCGGAATAGGGGGGCATCCCCTCCACCCACAAGGCGGCAACATCGCAATCCTCGCAATAAACCCCGCCCTTGCCCTCAAGCAGTGGGGAAACCGCGCACCAGATGCTTGTGGCAGCGCCCTCCTCGGTCGATTTGAACAATGGGTTGGCATTGCCGTCCTTGTCGAACCAGCCCATCGCGATCTGTTCTTCCATGGTCAGGTGGCGCTGGAGGGGCGTCTTGATGCCGCCGGGATGGACGGCAAAGGCGCGGATGCCAAAGGCCTTGCCGATCCCGTCAAGATGGATCGCGAACAGCGCATTGGCGGACTTGGCCTGGCCATAGGCGGTCCATTTATCATAGTCGCGGGTGTTGAAATGCGGATCCTGAAGATCGACGCCGCTGCGGGCATGGCCAATTGAGGAGAGGACAACAACGCGCGTTCCAGCGCCTGCCGCCTTGAGCAGCGGCCAGATGCGCGCCGTCATCTGGAAATGGCCGAGATGGTTGGTCGCGAACTGGCTTTCATAGCCTCGGGCGTCGCGAGCGAGGGGGCAGGCCATGATCGCGGCATTGTTGATCAATAGGTCGAGCTTGGGCGTATGCGCAGCCAGGTCGATTGCGAAACTGTCGATCGATGCCGGATCTGACAGATCGAGCTGCAAGATCGTGACATCGCCCGCGACCCCCTCAAGATCGGCCTTGGCCACATCGGGCCGCCGCGCCGCCACAAACACTTTCGCACCGGCCCCGGCCAGCGCGCGGACGGTCTCAAGCCCCAGCCCGGAATAGCCGCCCGTGACCAGCGCAGTCTTGCCGCCAAGACTTATTCCGGCGATCACTTCGGCGGCAGTTGAGCGCATGCCGAAGGGCGATCCGACGGTCTGTTGTGCGGTCACGATGCTCTCTCCTTGATTCGTCCGGTGATATGCACACCCCAGACGAATCAAGGAGAGAGTATCGTGACCGCACAACAGCCTGTCGCATCCCCTTTCGGCATGCGCTCAACGGCCGTTGAAGTGATCGCCGGAATAAGCCTTGGCGGCAAGACTGCGCTGGTC